>CAXNNI010000010.1:0-12830 GCA_964203715.1 Gammaproteobacteria bacterium | reverse complement strand
TTGGTAATGCGTCTTTAGCAGAAAGCTTTTCTAGCTTATTTTTAAA
The DNA here is from genome assembly GCA_964203715.1 of Gammaproteobacteria bacterium. Classification (GTDB taxonomy): domain Bacteria; phylum Pseudomonadota; class Gammaproteobacteria; order Poriferisulfidales. The sequence continues at coordinate 12,784 of CAXNNI010000010.1, read as the reverse complement.
TAAAAATATTAATTGGGAGCAAATTATTGCAGAAAGCACAAATGATGAAATAGCATTTTACTCTTCCAAATTATTTATTTTTTTAAAAGAACAGAAGAATATCATGGAAGGGAGTCTCTTAAGAAATTTAAAAGAATATTTTCGTGATGAATCTGACATAATTCCTAAAAAAGAAGATATTAATAATTTTATAGAATATGTTGATAATTTAAGAAATAAGATAGATGTCATTGATGTAAAGTTAAAAAAAATTATAGAAAAATGATGCAAATAATAAGATTAATACAGATTTATATAATCGTAATGCGTAATAGTATAGATAATGATTTATTTAATTTTCGTTATTTATGGTTATTAAGATTTTTTAAAATCTTTTTTCCACATTTATGGTTCTTAACATCTAATTTACCGCGAGGTATTAGAATTAAAAATACTTTTGAAGAACTCGGTCCAATATTTATAAAATTAGGACAGACAATTTCTACTAGAAAAGATTTATTGCCAGATGATATAGCTGAAGAATTAGTTAAACTTCAAGATAAAGTAAAACCTTTTTCAGGTAAAGATGTAAAAAAAATAATAGAAAAATCTTTAAATGAAAGCATAGAAAATATTTTTGATGATTTTGATATTAATCCTCTTGCTTCTGCATCTGTAGCTCAAGTACATACTGCTAAATTAAATAATAATGAAGTTGTGATAAAAGTTTTGAGGCCAAATATAGAAAAAGCAATAAGGCAAGATATTAACTTGATGTATTTTTTAGCTAAATTTATAACTAAATTTTGGGAAAATTCTAAAAGATTAAAGCCTGTGGAAATTGTTGAAGAGTACGAAAAAGTAATATTTGGAGAACTAGATTTGATAAAAGAAGCATCGAGTGCAAATTTACTAAAAAAGAATTTTAAAAACTCTACTTATTTATACGTCCCAGATATATATTGGGATTATACAAGAGAAAATGTATTGGTTATGGAAAGAATTAGTGGAATTCAAATAAGCAATATCAAGGAGCTTAAAAAAAATAATATTAATATTAAAAGATTAGCAGAAAAAGGAGTAGAAATATTTTTTACACAAGTTTTTCAGCACAATTTTTTTCATGCAGATATGCATCCTGGTAACATATTTGTTTCTTATGATAATCCTAATGATCCAAAATATTGTGCTGTAGATTTTGGAATCATGGGTTCTTTATCAGAGAGCGATCAAAGATATTTAGCATTGAATTTTCAAGCTTTTTTTCAAAGAGATTATAAAAAAGTAGCTGAGTTACATATAGAATCGGGATGGGTTGGTGATGGTACTCGAGTAGATGAATTTGAAAACTCAATTAGAAGTGTGTGTGAACCAATATTTGAAAAACCCATAAAAGATATATCATTTGGAAATTTATTACTTAGGTTATTTTCTGTAGCAAGACAATATAATATGAAAGTACAGCCTCAACTAGTATTACTTCAAAAAACTTTGTTAAACATTGAAGGACTTGGGAGAGATTTATACCCTGAACTTGATTTATGGGTTACAGCAAAACCTTTTTTTGAAAAATGGTATAAGAATAATATGGGATTATCTTCGATAGTTTTAAAAATAGCTAAAAATAGCCCACTATTTATTAATGAATTAATTAATTTTCCAGAAACTATGTCTTTAATTAGAAGAAAATTAGAAAATAGCAAAAATCATGAAGAACTAAAAGAATTAAAACTTGATATACAAAACTCAAAAAAGAAAAATGTAATATTATTTATTATTATTTTTGTAATGATAATATTTGAGTTTTTTAACTAAAATGGTTTTTTATAATAAATTTAATAATCTTAATGAAGCACAACGTGATGCGGTATGTAGTTTATCTAAGAATAGTCTAGTAATTGCCGGTGCAGGAAGCGGCAAAACAAGGGTTCTGATTCAAAAAATTTTATGGATGATAGAGAATAATGATTTTTCTCCATTTTCTATTTTAGCAGTAACATTTACAAATAAAGCTGCTAGGGAAATAAAAAATAGATTATCTGAAAATTTAAAAATTAGTATAGACAGTATGTGGGTGGGAACATTTCATGGAATTTGTTATCGTGTTTTAAGAGCAAATTATCATAAAGTATTTTTACCAAAAAACTTTCAAGTAATAGATAGTGATGACCAGATTAGAATTATTAAAAGAATTATGAAAGATAATGAGTTAGATGATGAACAAATATTACCAAAGCAAGTTGCCTGGTATTTTAATAAAAAAAAAGACCAGAGCATAAGAAGCAATAAAGTAAAAGACGAAGATTTTTTGAGCACGCAGTACAATAAAATCTATAAAATCTATGAAGAGTATTGCAATAAAAGTGGCTTGATTGATTTTTCTGAAATTATATTAAGAACTTTAGAGTTATTAAAAAATGACATACATTCAAGAAAATATTATAACGACTTGTTTAAAGCAATATTAATCGATGAATTTCAGGATACAAATGCTATTCAATATGAGCTAATAAAAGTATTAGCTGCTAAAGAAACTTCAATATTTGCTGTTGGAGATGATGACCAATCAATATATGGTTGGAGAGGGGCAAAAGTAGAAAATATACATAAATTACAAAAAGACTATAAAGATTTAAAAGTTTTTAGATTAGAACAAAATTATAGGTCTTCTAGAAATATATTGGAAGCAGCTAACAGTGTAATATTAAATAATAGTGCTCGAATGGGGAAAAATCTTTGGACTGAAAATAAAAATGGAGAATCAATAAAAATATTTTCTGCTGTAGATGAGCGCGATGAAGCAAATTATGTTGTAGAGACAATTCAAAGTTTAATTGCAAGTGACTATACAAGAAATGAAATTGCAATATTATATAGATCTAATGTGCAATCTAGAGTTTTTGAAGAGAAATTTATTGCTAGAGGAATACCATATAAAATATATGGTGGTTTTAGATTCTTTGAAAGAGCAGAAATTAAAGACGTCATAGCCTATATGAGACTCGCAGTAAACAGCAAAGACGATAATTCACTTGAGAGGGTTATTAATGTTCCAGTTAGAGGCATAGGTGAAAAAACAAAAACAATATTAAGAGAATTTTCAAGAAATAGAAATATATCTTTATACGACGCAATTCCAATAAGCGTTAAGGAGTTAGTTTTTACAAAAAAAATATCAGAATCTTTAATGAATTTTCATGATTTAATTAAAAATGTAAAAAGTATCCTTGAGGTAGAAGATCTTCCTAAACAAATACATGAGATCATTAATATAACTAAAATAAAATGCATTTATGAAAAAGATAAAGATGAGCAAGCTCGGTCAAAATTAGAAAATTTAGACGAGCTGGTTTCTGCTGCGCAGGAGTTTTTAAATTTAAATAATAATTTAGATAAAAATGAAACAGTTTTAGATGCTTTTTTAATACACGCATCCTTAGAGTCTGGAGAAGGTCAAGGTAATGACTGGGATGAGTGTGTGCAACTTATGACTTTACACTCATCTAAAGGACTTGAGTTTCCAATAGTATTTTTGGTTGGTTTGGAAGAGAATTTATTTCCAAGTAGAATGTCGATAGAAGAAAACAATTTAGAAGAAGAAAGAAGACTTTGTTATGTTGGTATTACTAGAGCAAAAAAAAATCTTTATATAACACATGCGCAAATGAGAAGAAAATATGGTAGCGAAAATTATTGTATACCTTCAAGGTTTTTAAGTGAAATGCCCGAAGAAGTTATAAATCATATTGGTTATAAACAGAAAAAATATTTTGATAAAAAAGAGATTTTAAATAATAGACATTTTTATCACGAAAACTCAATATTAGGAAAAAGAGTTTGCCATAAAAATTTTGGAGAAGGAGTAATCATCTCAACGGAAGGCTTTGATTCAAATACTAGAGTTCAAGTATCGTTTGATAGGTTTGGAAATAAATGGTTAATTTTAGCAATCGCTAACCTTAATTTTATGTAATAATAGGAAATTATGAAAAGAAGAGATTTTTTTAAAAACTTAGGGGGTGTTACTTTTCTAGGGGCATTACCTTCTATTTTAAATGCAGAAAATAAAAAACCAGAATATAAATGGAAAATGGTAACAACTTGGCCAAAAAATTTTCCTGGACTAGGAACTGGAGCTAATTATTTAGCGGAAACAATTTATAAATTATCTGGGGGAAGAATAAAGATTAAAGTATATGGTGCCGGAGAATTGGTACCTGCATTTGAAATTTTTGATGCTGTTTCATCTGGTGCGGCTGAATTAGGTCATGGGTCGGCCTATTATTGGAAAGGAAAAAATGATACTTTTCAGTTTTTTTCAACAGTACCGTTTGGTATGACAGCGAATGAGATGAATTCGTGGTTATATAAAGGTGGCGGAATGGAGTATTGGGAACAAGCTTATTCTAAATATAATTTAATACCAATGGCTGCAGGAAATACTGGAGTTCAAATGGGTGGCTGGTTTAATAAGCAAATTAATAAAATAAGTGATCTCAAGGGATTAAAAATGAGGATACCAGGTTTAGGGGGTGAAGTACTAAAAAGAGCAGGTGGTACTCCTGTAAATCTTCCTGGAGGAGAGTTATTTATGGCATTAAAAACTGGAACAATAGATGCAGCTGAATGGGTAAGCCCAGACAATGATCTAGCAATTGGTTTTCATAAAGCAGCTAAATATTACTATTATCCAGGTTGGCATGAGCCTGGAACGACTCTTGAATGTTTTATAAATAAAAAAATATTTTTTAAATTACCTGAAGATTTAAGACAAATTGTTCTTGGGGCCGCAAAAATTGCTAATATAGATATGTTATGTGAATTTACCTTAAGAAATAACTTGGCTTTAAGCCTATTAAAAAATAAACATAAAGTTGATATTAGGCCATACCCAAAGGAAGTCATGCAGGAATTGTTCGAAATTTCAAAAAAAGTAGTTAAAGAATTATCGCTTAAAGATGCCTTTGCAAGAGAAGTTTATAGTTCTTATACTGATTTTCAGAAAAAAGTAAAATATTGGAGTGATATATCGATTAAATCTTATTTAAATCTAAATAGATAGAAAGTATATACGAAAAGTATTTTATAAGATAAGATAGGACTTTATAAAAAGTAATAATTTTATAGTTTATTGAGGATAGTATGAACGCATTATTAGTAAATCAAATTTTTAGTTATTTAATTTTGGTTTTAAACGCAATAGCTGCAGGTCAATTGTTATGGTTTGCAATTAATTTAAAAATGTCAAAAACAATTCAATTTTTAGCATTTATATTAGGAGTGCTTTATGTAGTTTCGCTGGGCGGACTATATAAGGCTCCAGCATTCATGACCCAGTTATTAGTTTATTGCTTATATATTAATGCAATATTTGGCATATATGTCTTTTATGCAGTTATAAGAAATGTAGCAGTTTCTAATAAGTTGATTTATGTTGCCTTCTTAGTTTCCTCGGTTGCATCATACATAGTTATTACTGGTATCCAAGAATTTGGAATGAGATATATGCCAACTTTATTGTTTTTTGCAATATGTTTGTATACAGGGTTTGGTTTTGTACTTTATCAAATAAAAGCCGGAAAAGATCAGAAAATGCAAAAAAGAATATCTTATATTGCCTTATCATTAACGTTTTCTTTATTTAGTTTAAATGCTTTTCATAATTATCTCTTAGTTAGAGATACAGCATATACAGATACTAGTTCAGGCTGGGAAACAGAAACTACAGAAACTACAGAAACTACAGAAACTACCAAATAGTAATATTAATTAAGACCACTTTAAAAATATAATATTTCTTTATTATTAACTAAAAATTTTACCTGGTAACCATGTAACAATTTCTGGTATTAGAACAATTAAAATTAAGGTTATTATTTGTATTGCAATAAATGGTATAACACCCAAGTAAACATCCTTTGTTTTAATACTTTCAGGCGTTACACTTTTTAAATAAAATAATGCAAAGCCAAATGGAGGTGTAAGAAAAGACGTTTGTAAATTAATAGCTATTAATACTCCCAGCCATATAGGGTCGACACCCATAGATAAAAGAACAGGGGCTATAACAGGTATAACGACATATATTATCTCAATAAAATCTAAAATAAAACCAAGTAAGAATATAAACAACATTACTATAAATATTTTTGAATAAATTTCGCCTGGTATACTTGATATAGTATTATTGATAAAAATATCACCTTCAAGACCTCTAAAAACTAGTGAGAAAACAGTTGCGCCGATCAATAAAATAAAAATCATGCTTGTAATTTTCGAGGTTTGAATGAGAGTGTCTTTTAGAATTTTTATATTAAATTGTGAATTAAGCATTGCTAGGATAATAGATCCTAAGGCCCCAAAAGATGAGGCTTCTGTTGGCGTTGCCACACCAGAAATTATTGATCCAAGTACAGTTAAAATTAAAAATAAAGGAGCAAGTAAAGATATAATAATTTTATTAAAACTATATTTTTCCTTAATTTTATATGGTGGTATTAAATCTTCTCTAAAATACGCTATATATATTATAAATAAAATATAAAATCCTACTAAAACTAAACCAGGAAAAATTGCTCCTGCAAATAAGTCACCAATAGAAACACTTTCTTGTGAATAAGAACCTATAATATTTTGAGCTTCTTGATACGACGATGATATTACATCTCCTAAAAGAATTAATATTATAGAAGGCGGTATTATTTGACCAAGAGTTCCTGATGCTAAAATTGTTCCAGTTGCAATTTTCGGGTCATATTTTTGATTTATCATTGCAGGTAAAGATAAAAGACCCATTGTTACAACAGTTGCTCCAACAATACCAGTGCTTGCGGCAAGTAATGCTCCAACAATTATTACAGAAATACCTAAGCCACCTTTAAAATTACAAAATAAACTAGACATTGATGTTAAAAGATTTTCAGCAACTTTTGATTTTTCAAGCATTATTCCCATAAATATAAATAATGGAATAGTTATTAAAGTCTCATTCGAAATAATACCAAATATTCGACTTGGTAAAGCATATAGGATTGATAAATCGAAATTGTTAGTTAGACTTAATATTAAAGCAAATATTATAGAAACACCTGATAAAGTAAAAGCAACAGGATATCCAAGCATTAATATAAATATAACAATGGCAAAAAGTAGTATAGAAAGCATTTAGTTGATATCTCTAAAGTTTTTAATTAATTCAGATATTGATTGTAAAAGTAAAGTTAAGGAATATAATAATATATAAGATTTAAAAATATATAAAATTGGCAGTCCACCAGCTTCTCTTGAAGATTCTAATATTGAAATTGACGAAAATACGTAATTTAAGCTATTCATAAAAATTAATAGACAAGTGGGTATAAGTAAAAACATTGTTCCATAAAAATTAACTTTTCTTTTTTTTAATTTCGTAAACTTATTATAAAAAATATCTATTCTTATATGCATATCATTTTTTAAGGTATATGCTGCACCTAATGTAAATATTAACGCATGCAAATATATTATTAATTCTTGAATTGAGGTATTACTTAAATCTAAAGCATATCTCGTTACGGCTGTAAAAAAAGTTAATAAAATCACTGGGAGTATTAGATACGAAGTTAAAATACCAATTTTTTCATTAAAAATATCTATTTTTTTTGAAATTACATTCATTATATATTTATAGAATATGAATTATTCATTCTATCAAGCAAAATTAACTTGAATTCATTAGGATCTAACTGGTGCGTTATTGCACCATTAGTAGGAAAATATTTATCATGAAGTCTTGATAGCCAAAATCTTAATGCAGCATGTCTTAATACTTTTTTCCACATTTTTTTTTCTAAATTTTCAATTTTTCTTATTTTGTTATAAGATTCAATAAGTAAATTTTGTTTATTTAAATCAATTTGCATATTATTTTTTAAACACCAATCATTTACTATTATTGCTAAATCATAAAGATAGTAACTATTACAAGCGTAATAAAAATCTATTATTCCAGTTAACTTTTCATCTTCAAACATTGTATTATCTCTAAATAGGTCAGAATGTATAATACCTTTTGGCAAATTTGAATTACAACAGTTAATTGCGTTTTTTATTTCAGATTTTATTATATTAATTTCCTCAGATTCTAAGATAGGTTTTAATTTTTTTTCAATGTTTTTGAACCAATCGATGTTTCTTAGACCAAGATTATATTTTTTAAAATTTTTTGTTAATAAGTGTATTTTTGCAATTTCTTCTCCAATTTGTTTACACATATTTTCTGAAGGTGTGATATTTTTTATAGTTTTTCCTGGTAGAAGGGTAAAAATAGATAAATTTTTGTTTTTGTAATTATAAATATGTTCATTTTTTTTTGTTTTTATTGGAATAGGACAAGGTATTTTATTTTTAGACAATTCATCCATTAATTGAAAGGCATAGTTTAAATTTAAATTTGGCTGCTCAAAAATAGTTAAGATATATTTATCTTTAGAAGTTGTCAGATAGAAGTTGGAATTAGTAATACCTTCATTTATTCCTTCTATACTAACAAAATTACCGATATCATAATAATGAAGTAATTTATCTAGCTCTTCTATGTTGAGTAATGTGTAAACTGACATATAATCTTTTTAATATTTTTTGATGATTATAACAATTTTAAGACTATGAATGCGAAACAAAAAGAAGATTTTTTAATATTAATAGATGGTACTGCCTATCTATATAGATCATTTCATGCTTTGCCTCCTTTGCATAATTCAAAAGGTGAAAATACAGGAGCTATTCATGGATTTTTAAAAGCATTGAATAAAATTATGAAAGATTTCTGTCCAAAGTATATTGGCATAGTGTTCGACGCAAAAGGAAAAAATTTTAGACATAAAATATATAAAGAATATAAAGCTAATAGATCATCTATGCCGGTAGAGCTAATAGAACAAATCCCAAAATTGTATCAAATATTAGAATTTTTAGGGTTTCCACCAATTATAATTGATAATGTTGAAGCAGATGATGTTATAGGTACTTTGACAGAAAAATTTAAAAAAAATTGTGAGATAAAAATATTTTCAGGAGATAAAGATTTTGCTCAACTTGTAGATAATCGGGTAATAATAATTAATCCAGTTACATTAGATGTTATGGATAAAAAAGCAGTTAAAAAAAAATTTGATGTTGAGCCTATAAATATTATTGATTATTTAGCGCTTGTTGGTGATAAGTCAGATAATATTCCTGGTATTCCAGGAATTGGAAGTAAAACCGCATCAAAGATAATAAATGAACATGGTGACGTAGAAAAAATAATTAAGAATAATGAATTAATTATAGGAAAAGTAGGTAATTCAATAAAAGCTAATATAAAAAAATTAGAACTATCTAAAGTTTTAGCCACAATAAAACTTGATGTACCGCTTAATATAACTCTTGAAGACTTAATAAAAAAAGAATCAAATAAGAATGAGTTGATAAAAATATATGAAAATTTAGAATTAAATTCATTTTTAAAAGATGAGGTAACCTCGAATAAAAATTTTTTAGAAAAGTCCGAAAATAGAAATTTAATAAAAAAAATTAGCGTATTAACAGATAAAAAAATATTTATTAATTTTTTGGAAAATATTAAGCATAAAAAATTTATTTCATTTGATCTAGAGACAACGAGTCTTAATTATATTGAAGCAAAAATTGTTGGTATTTCTATAGCAACTGATTTAAATACTAGTTTTTATATACCGTTATTGCATGAAAATAATAATCACAATTATAATCAACTTCCAATAGATTTCGTTCTTCAAAAACTTAAGCCTTTACTCGAATCAAATGATATTAAAAAGTTAGGACATAACATAAAATATGATCGAAATGTTTTATTTAATTATAATATTTCATTAAATGGTATTAAACATGACTCAATGCTTTTGTCCTATGTTTATGATTCTACAGCTATTAGACATGGTCTTGATAACGCGGCGGAAAAATATTTATCTTATAAAACTATTCATTATGAGGATGTCACAGGAAAAGGCGTAAAACAAATACCATTTTCTCAAGTAGATATTGATGTGGCGGCAGAATATGCATGTGAAGACACGATCGTTAGCTTTGAATTATATAATTTTCTCTGGGAAATATTAAAAAAGTATAAAAATGTTGTTAAAGTTTATGAGGAGATAGAAATTCCGTTAATTTCAGTTTTATCAAATATAGAGAGAAATGGAGTTTTAATAGATTCTAATATACTCAAGATTTTGAGTATGGACCTTGAAATTAATATTCAAGAAATAAAAAAAAATTGTTATATAATTACCAATAAAGAATTTAATCTTAACTCTCCTAAACAGTTACAGGAAATTTTATATAATGATCTAAAAATACCAATATCAAAAAAAACACCTACTGGTAAGCCCTCTACAGATGAAAATACACTTCATTACCTTGCTCAGTCGTATGATTTGCCTCAGCTTATTTTAGATTACAGAACTTTAAGTAAACTAAAAACGGGGTATACAGATAAACTGCCACTGCAAGTCTCTAAAAAAACGATGAGAGTACATACATCATATCAACAAGCAATTACATCTACAGGCAGATTGTCTTCTACAGAACCAAATTTACAGAATATCCCTGTGAAAAGTGAGCAGGGCAAGAAAATTAGAAAAGCTTTTATAGCAGAATTAGGAAAAAAAATACTAGCTGCAGATTATTCTCAAATTGAATTAAGAATAATGGCTCATCTTTCTAGTGACAAAAATCTTATAAAAGCTTTTACTAATAAAATAGATATTCATGCGTTTACTGCGGCAGAAATTTTTAATATAAATATTGATAAAGTATCTTTAAATAATAGAAGAGCTGCGAAAGCAATTAATTTTGGTTTGATATACGGCATGTCACCTTTTGGATTATCAAAACAGTTAGGTATATCAATTCATGAAGCTAAAAATTACATGGAAATATATTTTAACAGATATCCAAAAATAAAATCATATATGAGCGATACAATAAAGTTCGCTAGAAAAAATGGATATGTAGAAACTATTTATGGTAGAAGATTATACTTACCTGAAATTAACTCTAAGTATTTACAAAAAAGAAATTATGCAGAAAGAACAGCGATAAATGGACCAGTTCAAGGAAGCGCAGCTGATATAATAAAAATTGCTATGATTGAAATAGATAAATGGTTAAATAAAAATAAGTCAGAAACACAAATGATCATGCAAGTGCATGATGAGCTTGTTTTTGAAATACCTGAAAAAAATATAGATATCGAAGTTAAAAGCATTATTGAGATTATGCAAAACTGCGTCAAACTAAGTATACCTTTAGAAGTTAATTTTGGGATTGACAATAATTGGGGTGATGCTCATTAGGCACTAGGATGAATTTTTTATAATATCTAGGATTTCAGAAACACCATCACCATTTTTTGAAGAAAAGGTTTGTATATTTGAGATATTATCAAAATTACTTAAAAAATTAGTAGTTTCTAATTTAATTTTTGTTTTTTCACTTTTGCTCAACTTGTCTGACTTTGTCATGATAATATTTATATTAAAATTTTTGCACAAATTGATCATTGCTATATCTAAATTCCCAATTCCTCTTCTAATGTCAACTACTAGAAAAAGTCTAGTAATTTTTTTTCTTTGATCTATATAATTTATGACCATTTTTTCCCAACTATTATAAATATTTTTTGTTGTACTGGCATATCCGTAGCCAGGTAGGTCCACGAAACTAATTTTATCATTTATTAAAAAAAAATTAATTAATTGGGTTCTGCCAGGAGTTTTACTTGTGATGGCTAGATTTTTTCTATTACATATTTTGTTGAGCATACTAGATTTTCCTGAATTAGATTTACCTGCGAAAAAATATTCTGGATAAATATCATCTGGATAATGAGAAGGCTCGGTAGCACTTTTTACAAAATCTGATTTTTTTATATAAAAAGACATTTTTAATATTTTTAATATATTGGTTTTTTACAAATTAGTATACAATGATTGTTAAAGAATTTAAGAAATAAATTAGAGGCGAATAAATGAAAATTAAAAAGCTATTTGAGATAACATCCCTAAATTTGCTATTATTATTTTTACCTAATCATGTGTTTGCTAATGACGAAGCTATAGGAGCTGGGCAAAGTAAGGCTATGGTTTGTACTGCTTGCCATGGTATTGAAGTTAGTAATAATCCAGAGTGGCCTAATTTATCTCAGCAAAGTAAAAAATATTTGATAGAACAACTTCATCGTTTTAAAAATGGTATTAGGAAAAATGATTTAATGAATGCTCAGGCTATGAACTTAACAGATCAAGATATACTTGATTTAGCAAGCTACTATAATAGCGTTCGAGCAAAAAAAGGTAAAGCAACAGGGGGGGAAGAGCTTATTAAATTAGGACAAAGTATTTATCGTGGAGGAATTAAAGAAAGAGAAATACCCGCATGTTCGTCCTGTCATGGCCCGCAGGGATTAGGAATAAGTAGATCTGGATACCCAAAAATTTCAGGACAGCATTCAGCTTACCTATTGCATAGATTAACAGAGTACAAGGAAAGCTATGATGATAGAGTTTCTCTTGGAAAAAATTTTTCCATAATGAGTTCTATTTCGTTTAAGCTTTCTAAGAAAGAAATTCAGGCATTGTCTGAATATCTTCAAGGTTTATATTAATTATTTATTTTATTATGCTTAAAAAAATATTTTTCATTTTTATTTTATTAAATGCAACTCTTTACGCTAATGAAAAGTTTGTAGAGGGAGTTGATTATGAGTTATTGAGTAATGCTAAAAGCTTATATGAATTAAAAA
>CAXNNI010000009.1:0-13123 GCA_964203715.1 Gammaproteobacteria bacterium | reverse complement strand
AAGTGTTTTTTCTCCAACTGGAACTGATATTGGAGCCCCGGTATTTAATACATCAAAACCTCTTTTTAGTCCGTCTGATGCACCCATGGCTATTGTCCTAACAATTCCATCCCCAAGCTGCTGCTGAACTTCCAAAGTTAATCCGGTATCAATAACTTTTAATGCTTCATAAACATGCGGAATAGAATCTTTAGCAAATTCTACATCTACTACTGCCCCGATTACCTGTACTATTTTTCCTGTACTCATTTATTTTAGTCTCCGTTAATAACTAAACCGCAGCTGCTCCAGCTATAATTTCTGAAAGTTCTTGTGTTATTGATGCCTGTCTTGCCTTATTATAAATTAACTGCAGTTCATCAATTAAATTACTTGCATTATCAGATGCACTTTTCATTGCAACCATTCTAGCTGACATTTCGCATGCAACATTTTCTACTATTCCTTGATAAACTAATGACTCAATATATCTAACCATTAAATTGTCTATAACATTTTTTGAGTCTGGCTCATATAAATAATCCCAATAATGTAATCGCACTGACTCTTGACTAGGATCCGCTGGCACAAGTTGAGTTATATGCGGCTCTTGAGTCATAGTATTTATAAATTTGTTTTCAACTAAATGTAATTCATCTATATATCCGTTTATATAATTATCAAGCATAATTTTTATAGAACCAATCACATTCTGTATTTCTGGACTGTCTCCTAAATGAGAAACTTGAGCTACTAAATTCACATTTAATCTTTTAAAAAATTTTTCTGCTTTTGATCCAATTGCACATATGTCAACTTCAATTGATTTTTTTTTATAATCACTAATTCTTTTTAAAGCCCGCTTAAATAAATTAGTATTTAAGCCTCCGCATAAACCTCTATCAGTACTAACTATAATCATGCCAATTCTTTTTACTACTTCTCTCTTAATTAAAAAAGGATGTTTATATTCAGGGTGTGCATTTGCCATGTGACTTACAACATTCTTGATCATTTTAGCATATGGTCTTGCAGAGGCCATCCTACCTTGAGCTTTTTTCATTTTACTTGCTGCTACCATTTCCATGGCTTTTGTTATCTTCTGAGTATTTTTAATACTCAAAATTTGCACTTTTATCTCTTTTCCACCTGACATTTAATTTACCATGTTTGGGTTGATACAAATTTCTCTAATACCTTTTTTAAAGTCGCACGAATATCATCACTATAGTCTCCAGATTTTTCAATAGAACTCATAAAATCAGAATATTCAGATTTCGCAAAACCAATTAATGCTTTTTCAAAATCTTTTATTTTATTTACTTCAATGTTATCAAGATAACCTTCGTTTGCAGCAAAGAGTACTAGCCCCATTGAAGAGATGTTTAAAGGAGAATATTGCCTTTGTTTCATTAACTCCATAACCCTTTTTCCTCGTTCTAATTGTTTTCTCGTTTGTTCATCTAAATCTGATGCAAATTGAGAAAATGCTGCCAATTCTCTATATTGAGCTAGAGCGAGTCTAATTCCACCACCTAATTTTTTAATTAACTTTGTTTGAGCAGCTCCACCTACTCTAGAAACAGATAGTCCAGCATCTACAGCTGGTCTCAATCCAGAATTAAATAAATTAGTCTCTAAAAATATTTGACCATCAGTAATAGAAATAACATTTGTTGGAACAAATGCAGAAACATCTCCAGCTTGCGTTTCTATTATTGGTATAGCTGTGAGGGAACCTGTTTTTCCTTTTACTTTTCCACCTGTGATTTTTTCAATATACTCTGCGTTAACTCTTGAAGCCCTCTCTAAGAGCCTTGAGTGTAAATAAAACACATCTCCTGGATATGCCTCTCTTCCTGGAGGTCTTTTCAACAAAAGAGAAACTTGTCTATAAGCTACGGCTTGCTTACTTAAATCATCATATATAATTAATGCGTCTTCACCCTTATCCCTAAAATACTCTCCCATTGAACACCCTGCGTAAGGAGCAATATATTGCATAGCTGCAGACTCTGAGGCTGTTGCTGCAACTACTATTGTATGATCTAGCGCACCATGTTCTTCTAATTTTTTTACAACATTTGAGACAGATGAAGCTTTCTGCCCAATAGCGACATAAATGCACTTTACTCCTGTACCTTTCTGATTAATTATTGTATCAATTGCAATAGCAGTTTTCCCCGTTTGTCTATCTCCAATTATTAACTCCCTTTGACCCCTTCCGATTGGAACCATTGAATCAATTGACTTCAATCCAGTTTGCACTGGTTGATCAACTGACTTCCTCTGAATCACGCCTGGTGCAATTTTTTCTATTGGAGAAAACTCTTTACATGCAATTGCCCCCTTGCCATCAATTGGCGCACCCAAAGAATTAACAACTCTTCCTATTAATGCTTCTCCAACAGGAACTTCTAAAATCTTACCAGTGCATTTAGCAATGTCTCCTTCTGATAAATGTTGATATTCTCCTAAAATTACTGCGCCTACTGAATCTCTTTCTAAGTTTAGCGCCAAACCAAATGTATTCTTTGGAAATTCTATCATTTCACCTGCCATGACATCTGACAAACCATGAATTCTAACTATGCCATCAGTTACGGCCACGATAGTTCCTTGTGTTTTGGCTTCAGCAGAAAGATCAGAACCTTCGATTCTTTTTTTTATTAAATCACTAATTTCTGTTGGACTAAGCTGCATTTTTTTTACCTCTATTGTTTCAAATTAATTGAGATTCTAATTTTCTTAACTGCTCCTTAATAGAACCGTCTATTACTAAATCATCAACTCTTATTACTGCTCCTGCTAAAAGAGTGCTATCTTGATTTTGATTGATTTCTATTTTTGTATTAAATTTTTTTTCTAATGCTATTTTTATTTCCTTTATTTGCTCACTATTTAATTCAAACGCTGTATCAACTCTTGCTATTTTCAAATTTTTTTCTGCCTGAGAGTAACTATCATATAAAGCAATAATTTCGGAAATTGAAAATAATCTATTATTTTCTATTAACAGCCTTATAAATCTTAAAAAATTTTCATCTAAACCGTCTTTTAAAATGTCAGCCAAAATATTTAATTTATAAGACTTATTAAAGGAATTGTTTTCCAATATATTTTTAATTTGATCTTCTGAAATAAGTATTTTTAGATTTTTTAACATATAAAAATATTCATTTAACATACTTTTATCTTTGGCGATTTCAAAAAGCGCTTTTGCATATGGTCTTGCTGTTGTTAATAGTTCGGACATAATTTTTATATTTTAGTTATCAAGTCCTTGATTGCTTTATCATGAACATTCTTGTCAATTTCTTTTTTTAAGATCATTTCTGCGCCTTTAACTACAAGAGTTGATAAATCTTTTTTAAGTGACTCTTTTAGTCTCATTGATAATTGTTCAATCTCTTGCTCGGCAATCTTTAACCTTTTTGACGTTTCTTCTAACGCTTTTAAACTAGCTTCATCCAAAAGATCTCCACATCTTTTTTCTGCAATAGCTATTATATTCTTAGCCTCTATTTTAGCTGCAGCAAGCTTTATTTCTGCATCCTCTTTTGCCTTAATTAAACTTTGTTGCCCAAGCTCAGCTGCAGACAACCCATCAGAGATTATTTTTTTTCTTTTTTCAAGTGCAGAAGTTAATGGCGGCCAAACATATTTCATGCAGAACCATACAAAAATCGCAAATGATATTGCTTGTCCTATTAAAGTTAAATTAATATTCAATTTTTGCTCCTAATACAAATAGTATTACGCAACCGCAAATAATAAGTAAAATGCTATACCCACAGATATCATTGGTACGGCATCTACTAAACCTAAAACAATAAACATTTGGGTTCTAAGCATTGGTATTAGCTCTGGCTGCCTCGCAATACCTTCCATATACTTTCCACCTAAATTACCTATTCCTATTGCAGCTCCTAAGGCTCCCAAACCCATCATTAACGCTCCTGCTATATATATTAATCCTGATGTTTCCATAATTACCCTCTACTTATTTTATTTATCATTAAAAAACTATTATTAAAAAATCTAATGTTCTCCTGTGTCGTGAGCCATATTCATATAAACAATCATTAAAACCATAAATATAAATGCCTGAAGAACTATTACTAATATATGAAAAATCGCCCAAGGTACTGAAAGAGTCCATTGAACATATAATGGTAGTAATGCGATCAAAATAAAAATCATCTCACCTGCATATAAATTACCAAACAATCTTAAACCATGTGAAACTGGTTTTGCTAGCAAAGACACACCTTCTAAAAATAGATTTATTGGAATCAAAACGATTTTGATTAAAAAATTTTTTGAAGTAAATGGATGCAAAGTTAACTCACCTATAAATCCTACTAAACCTTTATTTTTAATACTAAAAAATAAAGCAAGAAAAAAAACTGACAAAGACATTCCCATGGTAATATTTGGATCAGTTGAAGGAACAATCTTCATGTAATTCACTCCTCCTAATTCAAATAACTTTGGCAGCCAGTCAACTGGGACTAAATCCATTAAGTTCATCAAAAGTACCCACATGAAAGCTGTTAATGCCATCGGAGCAATCAATTTATTCTTATATGAAAAAGTATCTTTAACATTTGAGTCTATAAACTCAATTACCATTTCTATAGCATTTTGAAAGCCTCCTGGAATATCAGTACTGGCTTTTCTAGCTATAACACCAAATGTTATTATAAAAACAAAACCAAGAAATATCGACCAGCCCATAGAATCTATATGAATAGCATAAAATCCCATTTCTTTTGCTTCTTGAGCATTTTCTGCCAACCTCCATACTCCATCAT
The DNA here is from genome assembly GCA_964203715.1 of Gammaproteobacteria bacterium. Lineage (GTDB taxonomy): Bacteria > Pseudomonadota > Gammaproteobacteria > Poriferisulfidales. Next base: position 8,327 of record CAXNNI010000009.1, on the reverse strand, counting down.
TATCTTTTCCAAATGTTAAATTTGTCAAGTGATGCTTGATATACTCTGAACTTGATTGTGCTCCTGTAGCCATTTTTATTTCTATATTTTGAATTTAAACATAAACATTCCTAGTGTATTTATATTTGCAAAAATAAATGCTAAGAAAAATACTAAAGGACTTATATCTTCAATATTAAAAAATATTAAAGCAAACATTATTGCTGAGATTAGCCATTTTCCTAATACAGCAATATAAAATCGGCGAACCTCTTCTTTAATTGATTTAGCTATATAAATCATAAACATATATGCTGAAAACGTATTAACCACAATACTAGCAATTACTCCATAAAAAAAAGAAAAAGCAATATCAATATCTGATAAAAGCCATATAAATAGCATCATTATTAAATATATAAGAAGCTCGATTATTAGCTTTTTAAAAATCATAAACTCTTTGAAAGTGGAGTATATTCAGTGTATGAAGATTTATCAATATATTTAATACTGATATAGGGATATTTAATCAAAACTTCGTGCTTTATGAACGTGAATGACAAACTAAATACCAAAATTAACTTTACTATTTTTTTTTGCATATAATTTTCCACATAGCTTTTCCTAAAGTGTTTGAAAGCTCAGGCTCTCTAATATTTGCTCAGGTTTTGAGAGCAAAAGAGATTTTCGCGGATTTCTGCCTACGTTATCTTAAAAAATAATTTTTATTAGTTGCTGAAGTCATATCCGCCATTTTTTTTAGTAAATCATAGTGTTTATTAAAGCAAATACTTTTTAAATTTATATATTTTTTTAAAATATTTATTTCTGATAACCTAGCTTTTTTAAAAGTCCCTCTAAAACCTCTAAATTACTATATTTAAATATAATACGGCCACTTTTATTTAATACTGAGTGATTTAGCTCCGTTTTCACCCCATATTTTTCACAAAGCTGTGTTTCAATTTCATGTATTTGTTCATCTTTTTTTATTAATTTGGTTTTTTTTAAATGATTTTCTTTTTTTTCTGTCACAAGTTTTTCAATATCCCTCACCGAAAGATTTTGATTTATAACTCTATCTGCATAAATTTTTTGAGAATTTGGTGATAGTGATAACAAAGCTCTAGCATGACCCATATCAATTTTTTTTTCTAATAAGAGTTTAATAACATATTTGTCCAAAGACAAAAGTCTAATTAAATTTGCTATATGAGATCTTGATTTGCCTGTTTTCTTAGCTAGTATTTCTTGAGTGAAATTAAACTCTTTAATTAGTTTCTCAAAACCCAAAGCTTCTTCAATAGGGTTTAAATTTTCTCTTTGAACATTCTCTAACAAGGCATATATAGCAGCAGCTTCATTAGATAAAACTTTTATAATTGCTGGAATTTTTTCATGTCCTAAAACTTTAGCAGCTCTTAACCTTCTTTCTCCAGCAATAAGCTCATATGCGTTATTACCGTATTCCCGAATCAAAACTGGTTGAATCACGCCCTGCTCTCTTATAGATTCAATTAATGACTTAAGATCTTCTTCATCAAAACTCTTTCTTGGTTGATAAGGGCTAGAGTTTATCAAAGATATATCTATATCAAAAATGGGGTTATTAATATCAGCTTTGTTGACTTTAGATGAGCTAAGAAGAAACTCAACACCCCTATTACCCAAACCGCTTTTCTTTTTTGTCATTACATATCCTGTTTTGAGATTTTTAATATTTCTCCAGCTAATGCCAAATATGACATGCCCCCTTTAGATTCTCTATCATAACGAATAATCGACAAGCCATAACTTGGCGCTTCAGCCAAACTAATATTTCTAGGTATTATTGTATTTAAGACATCTTTCCCAAAATGACTTTTCAATTCTGAAGAAACATCTTGGGCTAAATTATTTCTAGGATCATACATTGTTCTTAATATACCGCTAATTTTCAAACTTTTATTTATAGCTATTTTAATCTTATCTATAGTTTCAAGCAATGCTGTCAAGCCTTCCAGTGCATAATATTCACATTGTGTAGGAATAATAACAGAATCTGATGCTGCTAAAGCATTCACAGTCAATATATTAAGAGAAGGCGGACAATCTATAATTATAAAATCATAATTTTTCTTAATTTCGTCTATAAGATTTTTTAAAACTAACTCTCTTTCACTATATTCTAAAAGCTTAACTTCAGCAGAGGTTAATGTTTGGTTAGCTGGAATTACTTTATATCCTTCTGCAGTATTACATATAATGTCCTCTGTATTTATATTTTTTTCTAAAAGAAAATCAGCTAGAGTATAATCAAGATCAAACTTATTAATTCCTGAACCCATTGTTGCATTTCCTTGGGGGTCCATATCAATAAGCAAAACGTTTTTATCATTTAAAGCTAATGCTGCAGATAAATTTACGCTCGTGGTTGTTTTACCAACTCCGCCTTTTTGATTACAAATAGAAAAAATTTTACCCAAAAAATTATCCTTTTATTTATGACATAATTACAGCATGTCTTTCTGCAAGTAAATCTGGAACTTCTAATTTTATAACTTTTCGATTTACATTCTTACACAAGTCTCTTAATTCTCGATGAGGAAGTTTTCCCTTCATAGCAACAATAACTCCATCTTTTTTCAAATGTTTTTTTGCGTTTAAATATATAGTTGATAAGGATGCGTAGGACCTGCATATGACCGAATCAAAAACAAAAGCATTATCTAAATCTTCCATTCTTTTATGTAATAAATCAATATTTTTAATATCGAGGCAAATTTTAACATGATTTAAAAAGACTATTTTTTTATTATTCGAATCTAACAATAAGAAGTTTAACTCTGGACGAAGAATCGCTAATGGCACTCCTGGCAATCCAGCTCCAGAACCTATGTCTAATATATCTTTTCCCTTTAAGAAACAATTTATAGACAAGCTATCTAAAATATGTTTTTTTAACATGTCCTCGATATTTATTATTGCTGTTAAATTAAAGAGCTTATTAGACTTTCTTATATAATCACAAAATAAAAACATTTTTTCACCTACTGGTGCAATGTCATTTGAATGCTTTGCTAATAATTCAAAAAAACGATCTTTGTATTTATTATTTTGCATCCTGTGCCGAATTATTTTTAATAGCTTTTATTTTTACTTTTAAAATTGATATAGCTGCTGGAGTAACACCTGGCAATCTAGAAGCTTGTCTTAAATTTTGAGGTCTTGCTAAAGAAAGGTTCTCTCTTGCTTCCATTGATAGCGCAACCATTTCTGAATAATTAATTTTATCAGGAAGATGCATTTCTTCATCTTTTTTATTTCTTGTAATTTCTAATTTTTGCCTTTCAATATAACCAGCATATTTAATCCTTATGGCACAATCTTCTCCTATTTTTAAGTCAGCTAGCTTATATTCTGGAGCATAATTAGATAAATTTTTATATGATGTATTCGGTCTTTTTAAGAAATCACTTGCTAATATATTTTTTTTTGAATCAACTATGTTTAATTTTCTAAGTCTTAACATTTCCTTATCTATCATGTCTTGTTTTTTATTAAATATATCAAATCTATATTTTGAAACAGACCCTAATTTCCAGCCTATAGGTGTTAATCTTTTATCGGCATTGTCTTCTCTCAAATATAGTCTATGCTCTGCTCTACTTGTAAACATACGATATGGCTCTAATGCTCCTTGAGTAATAAGATCATCTATCATTACACCAATATAAGAATCTTCTCTTGCTGGACTCCACATATCTTTCTCCTGAGATTTTAAAGATGCATTAATACCAGCAACAATACCTTGGGATGCTGCTTCTTCATATCCAGTAGTCCCATTTATTTGCCCTGCCATAAAAAAACCATTTATTTTTTTACTCTCTAAAAAACAGCTCAGTTCTCTTGGATCAAAAAAATCGTATTCTATAGCATATCCATATTTTTCTATCTCAACATTTTCAAGTCCCTTTATCGTTCTTATAAATCTTTGTTGATCTTCTTCTGGTAAACTTGTCGATATGCCATTTGGATATATCAATTTTGTGTTTAAACCTTCCGGTTCTAAAAATATCTGATGAGAATTTTTTTCAGAAAATCTTGTTACCTTGTCTTCTATAGACGGGCAATATCTTGGGCCTTTGCTTGTTATTAAACCATTAAATAATGGTGAATTAATTAACGCTTTATTTATATATTCGTGAGTTTTTTCATTTGTTCTAGCAATATAACACTTTACTTGATTAGGATGGTCCGACTCTTTTCCTATAAAGGAAAAAACTGGCCTTGGGTCGTCTCCAGGTTGCTCAATTAGGCCTTTATAATTTATAGTATTTCCATTAAGCCTTGGAGGAGTGCCTGTCTTAAGTCTTCCCATTAGTAAATCTAAATCTTTCATGCTTTTTGCTAATTTATCGGAAGCTTTTTCTCCTATTCGCCCTGCAGAAAAAGATTTATTTCCAATATGGATAATACCTGACAGAAAAGTTCCTGCAGTTAAAATGACTTGTTTGGTTTTTATCATTACGCCATCATTTAACTCTACTCCCCTAATTTTATTATTTTTTATTATTATATCGACGACCTCACCTTCTAAAACTTCCAGCTTATTTTGGCTTTTAATTTGTTTTTGTATAAAGGATTTATACAAATCTCTATCTGCCTGAGATCTGGTAGCCCAAACTGCTGGCCCTTTTTTTTTATTTAAAACTCTAAAATGTATACCTGCAGCGTCAGCTGCTCTGGCCATAACCCCACCTAGTGCATCTATTTCTTTTGTTAAATGTCCTTTACCAATCCCACCTATTGATGGGTTACAACTCATTTGACCAATAGTACTAAAGTACTGGGTGATGAGAAGCGTCCTACTTCCGCATCTCGCGCTTGCCAAACACGCTTCTGTTCCAGCATGTCCTCCACCTATAACAACAACATCATAAGTTTTCATAATTCATTATATTACTTTCCGATGCAAAAATTTGAAAATATTCCGCTTAAAATTCTATCTTCATCATTATTATCTAAAATCATTGCTAAATTTACTTGCGTTATTTTTAATTTTTCTGCTATTAGTTCTAGTTCAGAAAGACTGATATTAATACTTTCTATTTCTTTAAAAGCTAACTTTAAATGATTTAAGTTTTTAATCTGAATAATACCTGGCGAGTAGTTACTAATAGCAATATTTAGATTTTCTATAATTTTATTTTTTAAGTTTTCTATAAAAATATTTTTTTTAATAGATATAAAGATATTATCTTTCATTTCTTTTTTTAGTATCGAAAGATTATCTTTAGTTAACAGATCAATTTTATTTGCAATAATTAAAATATTAGAATTAATTATCTTCAAGTTCTTCAATATTTCTAGATCTTCATTATTAATTCCAATACTTGCATCATACACATATAAAATTAGCGTTGCCAATTCAGCTTGTTTAAGTGCTCGCTCTTTTCCTTCTTTTTCAACTAAGTCTTCTGTCTCTCTTATACCTGCTGTATCAAAAATTATAATAGGAATGCCTTTTAAACTAAACATTTTTGAAACAACGTCTCTAGTAGTTCCTGCTACTTTATTTACTATTGATATCTGTTCACCTGTTAGACAATTTATCAAGGATGATTTCCCAGCATTTGACTTTCCGATTATGACTAACTTACTTACTTCGTGTAATAAATTATTCTTCTCTATTTTATTAATTAAATTAATTATTTTGTTTTTACAGACTAATATATATTGCTCTATAACATTTAATTCTTTTGTCTCGATATCTTCTTCAGAAAAGTCAAGCATTGCTTCAATTTGAACTCTTATTTTCAATAAATTATTATCTATTTCAAATAGTTCTTTTGAAAATTTTCCAGAAAGAGTTTCCCTTGCAGCAAGAGCAGCTTCCTCTGTTTTTGCTTTTATTAGCGCGCAAATAGATTCTGCTTCAATAAGACTAATTTTGTTATTTAAAAATGCTCTTTCACTAAATTCTCCAGCTTTAGCGAGCCTACAATTTTTTATATTTAAAATTTCTCTTATAAGCAATTGATACATCACTGGTCCTCCATGACATGTTATTTCTAGCATATCCTCTCCAGTGTATGAATTTGGTGCAGGATAATAAATAGCGACGACGTCATCTATTACGATTTCATTTTTTTTAAACTTTGCATAATGAGCATATCTAGGAATAAATTTTTTTTTAAAAAAAGTTTGTATAATTTTTTCTGTACTTTCTCCAGAACATCTAATAACTGACAACGCCCCTGTTCCCATAGGGGTTGCGAGACTTATAATCGTTTGTCCGCTGTTCATATATTGTTTATTTTAATTCGATTGCTTTCGTGATTTTCCATTGTTGAGCAATAGATAGTACATTATTTGCTACCCAATACAAGACAAGGCCGGAAGGAAAAAATGCAAAAAAAGCTGTAAATATAATTGGAAGCATTTGCATCACTTTTGCTTGTATCGGATCTGGCGGGGCTGGATTTAATTTTTGCTGAATATACATTGAAACACCCATAAGCAATGGGAGAACAAAGTAAGGATCCTTTGTAGATAAATCATTTAGCCAAAAAATAAACTCGGCGTGTCTTAGTTCTACACTTTCAAGTAAGACCCAATAAAGAGCTATAAAAACTGGAATCTGAACAAGTACTGGCAGACATCCGCCAATAGGATTAATTTTTTCCTTGCGATACATTTCCATCATTGCTTGATTCATTTTTTGTCTGTCACTTCCATATCTTTCTCGAATAGCTAGAATTCTAGGAGAAAACTGCTTCATCTTTGCCATAGCTTTATAGCTTGACTCTGACAACTTATAAAATACCAATTTTATTAGAAGAGTAAGTAAAATAATTGCCCAACCCCAATTTCCTATTAGTACAAAAATTTTATCAAGAAGCCAAAAAAGTGGCTTTGCAATGAATGTCAAAACTCCGTAATCAATTGTAAGCTCTAAGCCATCTGAAATTTTTTCTAACTCTTTTTGAAGCTTAGGTCCGGTATAAAATGATGAATATACTTTTACACTTTCATTTGGTTGAATTTTAATTTGTTCTGATCTTGCGCCAATTATATAATCTCTTCTATTGTCATTAACTAAAATTTCTTTTGTATAAAATAAATTATTTTCTTTTTTAGAAAAATACCATGATGAAACAAAATAATGCTCCATCATAGACAACCAGCCGCTTTTATTATTAAGTTTTAGATTTTTTTCAGATATTTCTTCATAAGAAATTTTATTATACTTTCCGTCATAATATGACGCGCCAGTAAATGTTGGGGTAATCCAAGAGCTGCTTTCTCCATTGTTCGCTTTTCTAATTTGCCTATATTGCCTTCCAATCCAATTTTTATTTGAAAAATTATAAATTTCATTTTCAAAGTTAATACTATAACCAGAGTCAAAAAGAGAGATTTTCTTTATAACGCTTATTTCGCCATTTTTATTTTTCCACTCTAAAATAACCCTATTATTTGATTTTTCTTTTACTGTATATTCATCATAATGGTTTGGGGCTAATCTCTCAGATTTATCATTCACTGGATTTAAATCATGTATCAAACCAGATTGTGCAACATAATAGTTTTGGTTATAATTGAGCAAATTTATATGTTTATTACGATCATTAGCTATTTTATCACTAACTTTTTCAAAGTAATTTAATAATTTTGTTTTTTTTATAGTACCCCCAACAACGTCTATAGTAATCTCAAGATCTTTATTAGATATTCTTATATCTGTATTCTTTGCCCCTCTTAATTCTTCGAGGGATTTTTCTTCAGCACTAAAATTTTTTTCTTTTTCTTGATTTAATTGCGCTGCAAGATCGGGCATATCCTGCTTATCTGTTATAGCGTTTTGTTTGTTCTGAAAATTTTGAAATTGAAGATTCTGCTCTATTTTCCACTGCTGCCAGATCATAAAAGTCACTAAAAAAAATGCTATGTATAGTAAAAATCTACTATTCATTTTTGTTTTGGCACGTTATCTGTGCCACCTAAAGACCAAGGATGACATCTGCACAATCTTCTTAAAGCTAAATATGCTCCAAAAGCTGCACCATGGCTTTCGATGGCCTTCATGGCATAGCTAGAACATGTTGGAGTAAATCGGCAATGTTGGCCTATAAAACAACTTAGAGTCATCTGATAAATTTTAATCAACTTTATTAATATATATTTCATTTTTTTCAATTAGAGTGTTAAAAACTTTATTGACAAGCATAAAGCATTGGGAATGGTCATAGTTTTTTTCGTTCTTTAAAAATAAAACCATATCTATGCCTTTAAACTTTTTCTTTCTAAAAACTTCTCGAGCAACTCTTTTAATTTTGTTTCTATCAACAGCTTTTTTTATTTTT
>CAXNNI010000008.1:0-13310 GCA_964203715.1 Gammaproteobacteria bacterium | reverse complement strand
GTTGTAGGGATGGGAAATATTTTTCATTAAGCGTCATATAAGATTTAACTTTTATACTATTTTTATTTGAAAACATGGCGGCATATCTATATGCAGTTTTTCTTCTCTCTTCTTTAGAGAAAGTCTTGATATCATTTATAAGTATAAATCTTCCCTCACCTAACTCTCCTGTTCTTATAGGTATCTTTGCTAAGTATGGAATTAAAGCAGATTTTATTGATCTTGATAAGACGATACTACGATCATAAGATCCCTTTATTTTTCTTGCTAAGCTAAATCTTTTAAATAATTCAAGTTTTTCATGCTCACAATCAAACTCAATAGCATCATTTACTTCTGGCATTCTTTTAACAAGGTTTTTAAATGATGAATTTATCAAGATATCAATTAAAATATCGTTTCGTTCACATTTTATTTTTTTTAAAAGGACTTGTGACATTACGATATCACCAAGCCAATTTTGTGGCACTATAAGTAATCTTTCCCTAGGCATAAATTTTATTCAGATAATTTATTAATTTTTTTAATCATATTTGATGAAGAAAAGCCTTTAATAAAAGGAATAATTTTTGTTATTCCGTTATTTTTCTTTACGAAATCATTTCCTATAATCTCTTCTTCTTTGTAATCACCACCTTTAATAAGAATATCAGGTTTTATTTTTTTTATTAATTTAATTGGGGTAGATTCACTAAATTTTATAATAAAAGCATCGTCAAAAGTTACACGTTTTAGCATATCCATTCTATCTTTTAAATTGTTAATTGGTCTTTTATTACCTTTTAATTTTCTTACTGATTCATCGTCATTGATCCCTATAAAAAGAAAATCTACTAATTTCCTTGACTCATCTAAGTACTTAGTATGACCACGATGAATTACATCAAAGCATCCATTAGTAAAACCAATACTAAAGCCTAACTTTTTTATAAGGTATAGAATTTGTGTAAGATTATTTTTATTTATAATTATTCTTTCATAATTATCTAGTTTTTTTAAATTATTATAATATTCATCTCCTAATTTATTTTCCAAAACTAAGTTTTTTTGAACCAAAGCAGAAAGTTTTTCATTACTTAATGATTGAGTTCCTAGTTTTTTAATTACTTCTCCTGCTGCGATATTTGCTATAACTGCAGCAAAGTGGAGATTATTTTTTTCCAAAGAAAGATAAGCAGCGCAAAGCACTGCTATGACCGTATCACCAGCACCAGTTACATCAAATACTTCTTTTTCGGATGTTGCTTTTATATGTTCAGGTTTTTTATTTTTTTGTACTAAGATCATTCCATCAGATCCTAAGGTAACTAAAATAGAATTTATATTAAATTTAACTGATAAATTTTTTGCTTTTTTTATAATTTCACTATGATTTTTACAAGGACCAACTATGTTTTCAAATTCTTTTAAATTAGGAGTAATAACGAAAGCATCTTTATAACAGTTAAAATTATCTCCTTTTGGGTCAACGAAAACGGGTTTTTTATATTTCTTAGCAGTTTTAATTAGATAGCTAATATTTTTTAAAGAACCCTTATTATAATCAGAAAATATTATTGCATTTGAATCTTTTATTAATTTTTCTAAATTTTTGTTGATAATGTTTTCTTCTTTTTTAAGAACATTACACTCACTATCAATTCTAATAAGTTGCTGATTTTGACTAATAACTCTAGTTTTTGTTGTGGTTTTATAATTTTTTTCTGTTTTTGAAATAAGATTAATTTTAAGATCGCGAATTAATTTTTTTAAAGTTTTTCCATTATTATCTATTCCAATATTAGCGATTAAAGTAGTATGAATTCCCAATGAGCTAACATTTGCTGCAACATTTGCGGCCCCACCAGGTTTCAATACTTCATGTTCTATTTTTAAAATTGGAACTGGAGCTTCAGGAGATATTCGATTAGTGCTTCCAAAAAAATATTTGTCGAGCATAGCATCCCCAATTATTAAAACTCTTGATTTTTTAAAAAGATTCATTTTTTATATCCATTATTTATGTATGTTTTTTTATTAGCAATGGTATTGATTAATAGTTTATCATTTTTAGAAAAATTTTCCCTACTACTAATTCGATGATATAAGTGAAGTAATCCTGTGGAAAAAATAGCTTCTTTTCTATAAATTTCATTATTAATTAGTCTTACAACAAAATCAGAGTCTTCTCTTCCCCAACCAATAAAAGATTCATCGTATCCGTTAATATTTAAAAAGTCATTTCGCCAAACGCCAAGATTACATGTTTTAGCACCTTCCCATTTATTTTTTTTTATTTTTCTAAAAGGAAAACTGATAAAATTAATTCTCGGTAAAAGTTGATTAATATTTTTCTGTAATCTTAATTTTACAAATCTTAAGAAACTAATAGAGTTAATATCTATATTATTATTAATAATATCTAGAGAAAAATTTTGAGATAGCATAATTCTATTTCCTCTAGAAAAATAACCCTGTTCTGCAATTTTTCTATGATTTTTTATAAAATCACTAAAAGCTAAACAGTCTCCATCAATAAATATTAAATACTTTCCAGAAGATATTTTTACGGCTTCATTTCTAATTTTTGCAGCGCGAAATCCTAAATCTTCGTGCCAAGCATGATGAATAATTATAGAATTACGATACTCATCAATTATTTTTTTTGTCTCTTTTGTTGAACCATCATCAGCAACAATGATTTCAAAGTTTTTATCAGACTGATTTAAAAAAGATTTTAAGCACGCTTGAAGAAATTTTGGATTATTATATGTGGTAACTATTACTGAAATTAGCATTTTTTACTCGAAAATTTATTACTATTTTTAGTCGTCCTCTTTTAATTTGTAAACGGTAGAACAGTACGAACATGTAATTATTTTATTAGTTTGTTTTTCTATTGGTAAAAAAATTCTAGGGTGATACGGATTTAAATAATTCTTTCTAGGACAAACTAGTGGTAATTCATTTTTCCTAACTATAATTACATCTTTCATTTTTTTATTTATTTAAATATTACTTATTTTACTATTGTTAGCCAGTTTTTATATTTTTTTGATTTTCCATTAACAATATCAAAGAATTTTTTTTGAAGTTTTTCTGTAATTGGACCTCTAGATCCACTACCTATTAATCTATCATCTAACTCTCTTATTGGAGTAACTTCTGCAGCTGTGCCAGTAAAAAAAGCTTCATCAGCAATATAAACTTCATCTCTTGTTATTTGTTTTACTTTAACTTCAATACCTTCATCTTTTGCTATTTCTATAACAGTTTTTCTTGTAATTCCGTCAAGTGCAGAATATGTCTCTGGCGAATAGATGACATTGTCATTTATTATAAAAAAATTTTCACCGCTTCCTTCTGATACAAAACCATTTGTATCTAATAAAAGAGCTTCATCGTATCCACATTGAAGCGCTTCCTTCAGTGCTAGCATTGAAAGAATATAATTACCATTTGCTTTTGCTTTACACATACTTGAATTTATATGCTGTTTTGTATATGAAGATGTTTTTATTCTTATTCCGTTTTTAATATTATCTTCACTGAAATATGAGCCCCATTCCCATGCAGCAACTATCAAATGCTCTTTTAGATTATCTGCGCGAAGACCCATACCTTCTGCACCATAGAAACACATAGGTCTAATATAACCAGATCTCAAATTATTTTTTTTCACAACAAGTTGTTGAGCTTCTTCGATCTCTTCTTGAGAAAATGGGATTTTCATACCTAAAATTTTTGCTGAATTAATTAATCTTTTTGTATGATCTTTGAGTCTAAATATACTTGTGCCATTGGAAGTTTTATATGCTCTTACACCTTCAAATACACCCATTCCATAATGAAGTGTATGAGTTAATACATGAATTTTAGCTTCTCGCCAAGGAACTAACTTACCATCAAACCAAATAAAACCATCTCTTTCAGACATTAACATAATACAGAAACCTCAGCTTATTATAAAACGTTTGCATTTGTAAATGAGAAGTATTATTATTAATAATAATATCAACTTACATATATTAAAGGAAACAAATGAAAAAAACATATTTTTTTTTATATTATAGATACGAAAAAATAGCTTTTTTGTTAATATTTATCTTTTTATCGTCAATAAGTAGAGCAAATGAACTAAATATTTATTCTGCAAGATCAGAAGCTTTAATAAAGCCATTATTGGATATTTTTGAAAAAGAAAATGGAATAAAGGTAAATTTGATTACTGGGGATTCTGATATTTTAATAAAGCGATTAGAATCTGAAAGTCAAAATTCTCCTGCAGATATCTTTCTAACAATTGATGCAGGTGCATTATACCGAGTAAAAAAATTAAATCTTTTTCAAGAAATAGATTTCAGTTTTATTAATAAAAAAAATAAAATTTCTAAAGATTATTATGATAAAGAAAAAAAATGGATTAGTTTGTCTAAAAGAATTAGAACAGTTGTTTATGCAAAAAATCTAAATCCAGAAAATTTATTAAAATTTGAAGATTTAGCAAACGTTGAATGGAAAGGAAAAATTTGCGTTCGCTCATCCAATAATATTTATAATCAGTCGCTCGTAGCTTCATTAATTTCAAATCATGGAGAAGAAAAAGCTGAGGTGATTATAAAAAATATTGTGAAAAATTTTGCAAAAAAACCATCAGGTAATGACAGAGCGCAAATAACTTCAGTTGCAAATAATGAGTGCAATATTGCGATAATTAATCATTATTATTATGCACAGATGCTTAATTCAAAAGAACCTCAGGAGAGAGAAGCTGCTAAGAAAGTTAATATAACTTTCTTAAATCAAAAAGATAGAGGTGCTCATGTGAATATAAGTGGACTTGGAATTGTAAAATACTCTAAAAACAAAAAAAATGCTTATAAGCTAATTTCTTTTTTACTGAGGGAAGATTCTCAAGTTTGGTATGCAAATATAAACTATGAATATCCAGTTATTGATGGTCTTAATATTAATTCTTTGTTAGGATCTTGGGGTAAAATTTCTTTAGATGAAGGGAGTATAAACAATTTGGGCAATTTAAATTACAAAGCTGTTAGATTAATGGACAGAGTTGGTTGGCAATAATTGATTTAGGAGTTAAATATTTCAAATTTTGAAAGGATTGGATTTGTAATTACATTATTATTCATGGTGCCATTCATATATATAGGGTCATCATTTTTTTTCTTATTTAATGATAATTGGCATCATATAATAGATAATGTTTTATATAATTATTTTATAAATTCCATGATTTTGTCTTTAGGTGTGGCTGTGTGCACTTTTTTTATTGGAACAATAACAGCATGGTTTACCTCTTTTTATAATTTTCCATTTAAAAAATTAATTTCTTATTTTTTATTAATGCCGCTAACAATGCCAGCTTATATAATAGCTATAACTTATGTGGGAATTTCGGATCAAGTGTATTTTTTGCCAGATATTAGAAATTTACCTGGGGCAATTATAATGATTTCTTTAGTTTTATATCCTTATGTATACATCTTAGCTAGAGGGGCATTTTTGGAACAGTCTAAAGAGCTTTATGAAAATGCGCAAATATTGGGCGCATCTCCAGCAAAAATATTTTTTAAAATATCTATGCCAATGGCAAAACCAGCAATTGTTTTAGGGGTAACATTGTCAGCCATGGAAGCTTTAGCTGATTACGGAACAGTAGAGTTTTTAGGTATTCCTACATTCACTACTGGTATATTTAGAACTTGGTTTGGAATGAATGATGCAGTTACAGCAACGCAAATGTCTGGGCTATTATTAACTATAGTTTTTATTTTTGTTTTTATAGAACAACAATCTAGAAGTAAAGTTCGTTATTCTGAAAGCATTAAAACGCAATCAAAATTTAGTTATAAAACACCATCAAATATAAATAAAATTATAATAATTTTTATTTGTTTATTGCCTTTAATTTTTGGTTTTTTTATTCCCTTATTTCAATTATTGTATTGGTCAATATTTACTTCTACTCAAATGTGGGATAATGGTTTTATTGAAATTATAAGTAATACAATTTTTTTATCATTTTTTGTGGCTTTACTTATTTTATTAATTTCTATTTTAGTAACTTATATAAAAAGATTTAAACCAAAAAGTCTCATAACCAAATTCATGAAAATTATTACCTTGGGTTATGCAATACCAGGGTCTGTTATTGCAATTGCTGTAGTGGTTCCTTTTGCTGCTTTTGATAATTATATAAATCAATTATTATCTACTAAATTCAACCTATCAGTAGGTTTAGTTTTTAGCGGAACTTTTTTTACTTTAATTTTTGGTTATTGTATTAGATTTTTAACTGTTTCATCTCGAACTATAAGCGCAGGTTTAGATTCTGTTAGTATAGCTACTGACGAAGCGGCTAAATCTTTAGGTGTAAGTAGCGAGAACATATTAAGAAAAATTCATTTCCCATTACTTAAGACATCAATATTTACTGGTTTCTTACTTGTCTTTGTTGATATTGTGAAAGAGCTACCTTTGACTTATGTTCTTAGACCTTTTAATTTTAATACACTATCTGTTAGAGCATTTGAATTAGCTTCACATGAAAAAATTTCTGATGCATCAACAGCTGCAGTCATGATTGTCTTTCTAGCCATGATTCCAGTATCTTTAATTATAAAAAATATATTAGGTAAAAGAAATAAGTTATAATTTATCTTATTATGAACAAAAAACTAATTATTTCAGATTTATCTTTATCATATAAAAATAATAATGATAAAAATCAAATACTATCTAACATTTATTTTGAACTAGATGAATCAGAGATAGGTTGTATATTAGGACCTAGCGGCTGTGGTAAGACCTCTCTATTAAGAGCGATTGTTGGTTTTGAAAATATAATTTCAGGGACAATAGAGGTGAATGGTGTTTGCTTATCAAGTAGTAGTAAAGTAATACCAACGCAAGCTAGGAAAATGGGTATGGTTTTTCAAGACTATGCATTATTTCCTAATATGGATGTTAGATCTAATGTAGCCTTTGGTTTGGAACATTTAGCAAAAAAAGAAAGAGACGAAAAAGTAAATTACTTATTAGATATAGTTAATCTTAAAAAATACGAAAATAAGTATCCTTATGAACTTTCTGGAGGAGAACAACAGAGAGTAGCTTTAATAAGAGCATTAGCGCCATCCCCTGAAATTTTATTATTAGATGAGCCTTTTTCTAATATTGACACAGATATAAAAGAAAATTTAATTTCTAATATTAGAAAGTTATTGAAAGAATTTTCTATGACATCAATTGTTGTAACTCATGATCAAAACGAAGCATTTAATTTTGCTGACAAAATTTCAATAATGAATAAAGGAAAAATAGAACAAACTGGAAGTGCATATGAAATTTATCATAAACCTCTTAATAAATTTGTCGCGGATTTTGTTGGATTAGGAACATTTTTACAAATTACTAAAAATGATAGTGGAATATTTACTTCGCCATTTGGAGTTCTTGATGATCTTAAATTTGATAAAAGTTTTTTTAAGTTCAAAAACTTAGAAATGTTTCTTCGACCTGATGATGTAATACATAATGATAAAAGTGATATTAAAGCAGTAGTTATTGAAAAACAATTTAGAGGAGCAGAATTTTTATATAAGTTATTATACAATGACCAATACCATTTACTGTGTTATGCGCCAAGTCATCATGATCATAAAATTGGCGAACTAATCGGTATAGAATTAGATATCGAACATTATGTTATATTTGAAAAATAATTATGAAAAAAAATAATACAAAATTTTCGAGTAATATAGTTAAAGGTTATGAAAGGGCTCCTAGTAGAGCAATGCTAAGAGGTGTTGGGTTTAAAGATAAAGATTTTAATATCCCTCATGTTGGTATTGCATCTACCTGGTCTCAGGTTACACCATGTAATTATCATATAAATAAATTAGCAGACTTTGTAAGTTCTGGTGTTGAATTAAATAATTTAAAACCAGTTATATTTAATACAATTACAATATCAGATGGTATTTCAATGGGCACAGAAGGAATGAAATATTCTTTAGTTTCAAGGGAGGTGATCGCAGATTCTATAGAAACGGTTGTAGCTTGCGAAGGATTTGATGCCGTAATAGCGATTGGAGGGTGCGATAAAAATATGCCTGGGTGTTTAATAGGTTTAGCAAGATTAAATAGACCATCTTTATTTATATATGGAGGGACTATTATGCCTGGTATGTATAAAAATAAAAAAATAGACATAGTTTCAGTCTTCGAAGCAGTTGGAAAATTTGCAAAAAATGAAATTTCAGAGAAAGAGTTAAAAAGTATAGAAGAAAGAGCAATTCCAGGCCCTGGGTCTTGTGGAGGCATGTATACTGCAAATACAATGGCATCAGCTATTGAAGCTTTAGGGATGAGTCTTCCTGGAAGCTCATCTCAAAATGCAATTTCTAAAGAAAAAAATTTAGATTGTATTAATTCTGGGAAAGCTATAAAAGTTTTGTTAGAAAAAAATATTACACCAAAAGATATTATGACGAAAAAAGCATTTATAAATGCTATCACAGTTACAATTGCGTTAGGTGGATCAACAAATGCAGTATTACATTTACTAGCTATGGCAAGTGCAATTGGTGTTAAATTAAAGCTTGATGAGTTTACTAAGATTGGTAAAAAAGTTCCAGTATTGGCGGATTTAAGGCCTAGTGGAAAATATATGATGTCAGAATTAGTAAAAATAGGTGGGATTCAGCCACTTATGAAAAATTTATTAGACGCAGGAATGCTGTCCGGAGACTGCTTGACAGTTACTGGGAAAACACTTGCAGAAAATTTAAAAAACGTAAAAAAATATCCTTTAAATCAAGAAATAATTAGACCATTAGATAAACCAATAAAAAAAGATAGTCATCTAGTTATATTATACGGCAATATAGCTCCTGAAGGAGCTGTTGCAAAAATTTCTGGTAAAGAGGGGCTAATATTTGAAGGTAAAGCAATAGTTTTTAATTCAGAGGAACTTGCTATGAGTGCAATTCTCAATGGAAAAGTTAAGAAAGGGCATGTAGTGGTTATAAGATTTGAAGGGCCTAAAGGAGGCCCAGGCATGAGAGAAATGTTGGGTCCTACTAGCGCAATTATGGGTAAGGGTTTAGGGAATGAGGTAGCTTTAATTACAGATGGAAGATTTTCTGGAGGTAGTCACGGTTTTGTTATTGGACATATTTCCCCTGAAGCCGCATTAAAAGGACCAATTGCAATTATAGAAAATGGTGACCGAATTGTAATAGATGCTAAAAAGCAAATAGTTGATTTACAGATTAGTAAAAAAGAGATAAATAAACGAATTGATAAATTACCTATATTTAAATCTAAGTATACTAAAGGTGTTTTAGCTAAATATGCAGCACATGTAAGTTCAGCTTCAAAAGGCGCTGTAACTGATTTTCTTGAATAAATTTTATGACCTTAGGTTTTTTAAGATTTTCTTTTTTTCAATATCTTAACTTTAAGTTTTTTTGGCTATTTGTATAAATTTGAAAAAGTTCATTTAAAATATTTATCCATTAAAAAAAAGATTTGAGTCGTATTGGTTCGGGAACTGTTGTAGTATTTAAAATTAGTTTTAAAATTAAATTAACTAATAAATTTTAAATGGGTAGCATTGATGAGTTTGAGAAAAAAATTAGCTAGATTTTTCTTCCTAATTGCAAGTTTATCAATGGTATGGCTAATCCTCGGAATGTTTGACATAGTTCCATTTATATTAGAATTACCAAATGAGTCGAAATTAAGAGCGCATGCCTCTATAACAGTTATATTATTTTTTCTTGCATCTTGGTGTTTTTGGGGAGAAGATTAACGTTATATTTTATTATTAAATAAGGAAAAAATTTATGCTTAAGATGTCTGATGTTTGTATTTTAATCTCTGTTGCTGTTGCTTTTATAACTACTGCATATTTATGGTTTGGTATGGCAAGATATGAAGAAGCTCTATTTACTTCAACATGGATACCTTCGATTTTAGCTTTTGCTATTTATTTTAAAATTATTTTTAAAAAGAATTAATAATGAATGATCCACTTTTATTTTTTACTGGACTTTTTTGTTTCATCCTCGCATTAATTGGAGCAGTCCTAACTGCACGAGAATTTAAAAATATAGAGGTAAAAGAAAAATCAAATAAAGATAGAGAGTAAGCTTTTTCTTTTTAAAAACCTGCCTTTTTTAATAATTCTTTGGCTTTTTCTTTGTCTTGTTTGACAAGTATTCCTTCATCATACATCATTGCTAGCGTTGTTAATGAGCCTACTAATCCTTGACTTGCAGCTTTTAGATACCAATGAACAGCAGAATCACCATTTTTTTCAATACAGTCACCTTCCATATACATAAAACCTAATCCGTGTTGAGCTAAAGCATGACCATTTTCTGCAGCAGCTTTCATCCATTTAAATGCAAGCAATGGGTTTGCTATATTCCCTAGTCCATTTTGATACATAATGGCGCATCTATGTTGAGCTTCGCTATTTCCTGATTCTGCAAGTGGCGAAAGTAATTGCATTGCTCTTGAAAAATGTTTAGCTTCAAATGCCATTAATCCACTATTTAATTCAACTTCTTCGTTTTTCATTTATATATCTAATTAACAATATTTTCTTTTAATAGTATATACATATAATATATAAATTTTAAATATTTTTAAGGAGAATCTATTGTCAAAGCATGTGTTAAGAGAAGCAATTCAAAAAGTTGCTACCGGGCCGGAGTTTAGCAAAAATATATCAGAGGAAGAAAGTTATCATTCGATGCTAAAAATATTGGATAATGAGGTTGACCCAGTTCAAGCTGCTATATATTTAATTGCAATGAGAATGAAAAGAGAAACTACAGAAGAAAATGTAGGTTCGCTGAAAGCGTTAATTGATAAATCAAATATTATTACAGCTAACGTTGACGAATTGTTAGATATTGCAGAGCCATATAATGGGTTTTTGAGAAATACACCGCTAAGTGCTTTTTTGCCAGCAATATTTTCATCTCTAGATTTACCATGTATAACACATGGTGTTGAAACAGTTGGCCCAAAGTTTGGACTTACTACAAAAAAAATTTTAAAGACATTAGGTATTAACGTAAAAAAAAATTTAGATGAAGCAGTAAATGCCTTGTGCAATAAAGATATTGGCTGGGCATATGTGGATCAAGAAATATTTTCTAAGCCACTTTATGATTTAGTTAATTTAAGAACTAGAATGGTAAAAAGAACAATTCTAACTACTATAGAAGTTCTTGTAGGCCCAATTAGAGGAAAAAATAAAACGCATTTATTGACCGGGTATGTGCATACTGCTTATCCTCCAATATATAGTGCTTTAGCTAAAGTTTCTGGTTTTGATTCGGCTATATTAGTAAAAGGAGTCGAAGGTGGTGTGTCGCCAGCTTTAAGAGGCGATGGCAAAGTTTTTTATTACATAAATAACGAAGAGATGAAAGAAGCAAAATTTAACCCTAAAGATATTTCAATTGAACAGAATATTAGAGCAGTTCCATTGCCTGAGCTTGAAAAGAAAGTGGAGCTAAAGTTAGATGAAATTTCAAGCGATATAAATATTGATAACTTTTCAGCTAAGACTGCAGAAATTGGAAATGAAATGCTTAATGGAAAACAAGGTCCAGCTAAAGATACTGTTATTTATACTGGAGCACTTACTTTATCAATTATAAAAAAAATTGACTTTAAAGAAGCTGCTAATCAGATTAAAAGTGTTATTAATAGTGGTAAAGCAAAAGAATTTTTTTATAATGCAATTTGAATTATAATAAATTTAGTATATTTAAATAATAATTTTGAGGGAAAAATGAACGAGACATATAGAAACGCAATTGTAAAAATGGAAGAACAAGCAATTCAAGAAGAATACGTTCTTGGTTGGCAAGGCGGATTTTTAGGACATCCTGCAAGAGAAGAGACGAGAACGACAGAAGCATATCATGCCGGATATAAAGATGGACAAGATAAAAATTTAGCTAATATTGGTAATTGGAAAAAATAAATTATTTATTTACTAAAGAATCAAGAGGTCTTCTTAATGATAACAGTATTTTAGGAACTTCTTGATCTATAACATACATCCTAATCCAATTATTATCTAATTCACCCATATGAGACATTAAATGGTTGCCAAGTATTATTCTAGCTTTGTAACTAGGCTCCTGATTATAATCTAGTTGAGAATATTCTTCGATTCTCTCGTTAAGTAAGTCTATAAAATTTTTATTATTTAAAATATTTAAATCGGCTTGATTAATATTAACTGTATCATTGATTTTTTTTGCAATATCTGTAATAAAATTTATTTTTTTTTCATCATCGTATGATTTTACTTCATTATTGATAATATAAATCTGAAAGCAAGATACTTCTTTCAAGATTTCTAGTCTATCAGTCCAAGTTTCAGTATCAAAACCTTCATTTTCTAAATTTAATAAAGTTTTTTTTGATATTTTCCAGACACTCATGGCTATAGCGCTAGCAATTTGTCCAATTTGTTTTTTTTTATCTTTTTGATTCCAACCGCTATGTATTCTTTGTATACTCATTTAAAATTTTTTAATGTAATTATATTTAACTTTATTATACACGAATATCATATGGCAGAGGTAAAACCAAATACATTCATATTTGAATTTAAAAACGCTATTAATCAACTTGATTGCTTAAATATAATCGAAAGGTTTGAAAATGATAAAGAAGGTCATTATTTAGGGAAAATTGGCCAAAGTATTTCTGAAGATCAAAGTATAAAAAAATCTACAGATTTATTTATCAGCGGGAAAGAACATTGGAAAGATGTAGATCAATTATTATTTCATGCTCTAGCAAAAGCATTAAATGAACTGAAGAAAAAATTTGATTTTTTTAATGGTCCATTTAAAGATATTGGTTACGCTATTCAAAGAACAAATCCTGGTGAGTATTATCATTGGCATATCGATGGAGGGAGTCATGAATTTAGTTATAGACAATTAGTAGCAATTTTTTATTTAAACAATTTAACTGATAGTCAACGCGGTAAGACTCAATTTTTTTATCAAAATATATCTATAACCCCAGAAGCTGGAAAGTTAATACTATTTCCTCCTTTTTGGACTCATAAGCATAGGGGTGAAAAGCTTATTTCAGGACAAAAATATATTTCCACTACTTGGATTGTGTTTTCATAAAATTAAGAAAAAGATGTTTCGCTCATGTTTCCAGATGTATCAATATCTATAATTTTAACTTCAGGCATTTTATTTATTATATATGCAGCCATCATTATAGCTGTTTCTTTTTTATTTAAATGAATA
>CAXNNI010000007.1:0-13875 GCA_964203715.1 Gammaproteobacteria bacterium | reverse complement strand
TCTTTTGTTTTGGAGTTTGCGTCGCGCCTAATATTTCTTATGGATATTCTTGCATGCTCAACTTCATTTTTAACTAGCTTAATTAAATCTAATCTTCTTTCTTCATTTAATGGTGGCATTGCAACTCTAATTGTTGATCCGGATACCATGGGGTTCAATCCTAAGTCAGAATTTCTAATTGTTTTTTCTATAACAATAACCATGTCTTTTTCCCATACTGTTATTGACAAGGTTCTAACATCTTCAACTTTTATTGAAGATATTTTTGAAAGTAGAGACTCTGCGCCGTAATAGTCAACTTTTATTCCTTCTAAAATCGATGGATGAGCTCTACCAGTCCTTATTTTTAATAAATTTACTTTAAGCGATTCTATTGATTTAGTCATTTTTTGTTCGCTGTCTTTTTTTATATCATCTAACATAGCTTATTTTATAATTGTTCCAGTATCTTCTCCATTAATAATACTTATTAATGACCCCTTTTTTAACATATTAAAAACTCTTAACGGAATATTATTTTCTTTACATAAAACAATTGCAGTTGTATCCATAACTTTTAATTCATCTGTTAATACCTGATTATATGTTAATTCTTTATACAGTTTTGCATCTTTATGTTTTAATGGATCTTTGTTATAAACTCCATCAACTTTTGTTGCCTTTAAAACCATATCTGCATTTATTTCTATAGCTCTAAGACTTGCAGCCGTATCTGTTGTAAAAAAAGGATTTCCAGTTCCTGCTGCAAATATTACAATTCTATTTTTTTCTAAATGCCTTATAGCTCGTCTTCTTATATAATCTTCTGCTATTTGATTAATTCTTACTGCCGACATCACACGACACTGAACGCCTAATTTTTCAACAGCATCTTGTATTGCCAAAGAGTTTATTACTGTTGCTAACATTCCCATATTATCTCCAGTGACTCTATCTAACCCGGCTTCTGCAAGGCCTGTACCTCTAAATATATTTCCACCACCTATCACCACTGCTAACTGATTTTCAGTCCTGCTCACTTCAGCAATATCTTTCGCGATTACCTCTATTACATTTGGATCAATACCATAATCATATTTTCCAATTAACGCTTCTCCACTTAGTTTTAATAAATATCGCTTCATATTAAAATTATTTTTTTAGTTGAGCCATTACTTCATCTGCGAAATTTTCATTTTTTTTATCTATACCTTCGCCTACTTCCATTCTATAAAACGACAATATATTATTATTATGTTTTCTCAATAAGTTGCTAATTGTCAATTCATTGTCCTTAACAAAAAACTGTTCTAATAATGTCACTTCAGATATATATTTTTTAACTTTACCTTCAACCATTTTTTCAATTATATCCTTGGGCTTCCCGCTTTCACTAGCTTGCGCTATGTATATTTCTTTTTCTTTTTCTAAATCTTCTTTAGAAATATCTTTTGAATTTAATACTATCGGCTTCATAGCTGCTATATGCATACAGATATCCTTTGCAAGCTCTTCGTCTTCTTTCTCTAAAATTAAAACCACACCGATTCTTGTCCCATGTATATAATGACCTAAAAATGCATTTTCATTTTTTATTAAATAAATTCTTCTTATTTGAACATTTTCGCCAACTTTGCTTACTAATTGTAATCTAATTTCTTCAACTGAATTTCCACTAAAATCTTTACAATTACTAAAATCTTTTAAATTATCTTTATATGAATCTAAAGCCATATCAGAAATTTTTTTTACAAATTTTAAAAAATTCTCATCCTTAGCTACAAAATCAGTTTCACAATTAATTTCAAGCATTACTGCATTATTATTTCGAATACCTAAACTAATTACTCCTTCAGCAGCTATTCTAGACGATTTTTTATCTGCTTTTGCTTGACCAGCTTTTCTCATAAACTCTACTGCTTTTTCCATATCTCCGTTTGCATCCTGAAGTGCTTTTTTGCACTCCATCATACCAGCCCCAGTTCGATCTCTTAGTTCTTTTACCATTTGTGCAGTTACATTACTCATTTTTAAATCTCTCTCTAATCTAAAATTGTCAGTTTATAATTATGATTCAATAGAATTCTTATCTATTTCTACTTTTTTAGTTTCTACTTTTTTCTTTTTAACTAATACTTTTTCATTAGAAGAATTTTTAGCAGAAGCGATCATTTCTTCTTCTAGTACTAAAGGTTTTTGAGAGTTCCAATATTCTTTTCCTTTCTGAATAGCTTGTGAAATTTCAGAACAATATAAATTTATTGCTCTCATAGAATCATCATTTCCAGGAAAAAAATAATCTATATTATCGAAAGAATTATTTGTATCAATAACAGCTATTATTGGTATATTTAACTTTAAAGCTTCTTTAACCGCTATATCTTCATATCCGACATCAATAATAAATAATGCATCTGGTAATTTTTCCATATCCTTAATACCACCTAAACTGTTATTTAATTTATCTATGGATCGTTTTTGAAGTAATAATTCTTTTTTAGTTAATTCATTGTTTTCTTGAGCGGCTTCTTCTTCAAGTAATTTAAGTCTTTTAATAGATTGTCTAACTGTATTAAAATTAGTTAACATTCCGCCTAACCATCTATAATTCACATAGGGCATATTGCAACTAGATGCTGATAAAAAGACGCTATCTCTGGCCGCTTTTTTTGTACCAACAAATAATATTTTTCCACCACGCGACGAAATTTTTTCAGCATAAGCAAAGGCTTCTTTCATGAGCACAACAGTTTGCTGAATATCTATAATGTGTATATGATTTCTACTTCCATATATATAAGGTGCCATTTTTGGATTCCAAAAGCTTGTTTGGTGACCAAAATGTGCTCCTGCTTCTAATAAAGCAGGTATTTTTATATCTATCATTTTTTTTCTCCTGGGTTAATTAACACCTTTGACCTAGTTATAAAGCTTATTAATAAAGCACCCAATATAACTATTTGCATCACAGGCTCATTTTTAAAAAATTATACAACTACAGAATAGACTTAATTTAAAAACAATCTGTATAATGGTAACAATTTTTATCCAATATGGCTAGATAATGATTAAAAATGATGATGAAATCAAAAAAATGAGAATTGCTGGTAAATTAGCCTCAAAAGTTCTTATTATGATTGAAAAATATGTAAATCCAGGCATTACAACTGAACAACTGAATAATATTTGTCATGACTATATAGTAAACGATCTTAAGTGCATTCCCGCACCATTAAATTATAAAGGATTCCCGAAATCAATATGCACTTCAGTAAATCATCAAGTTTGTCATGGGATTCCAGATAAAAGAGTATTAAAAAAACAAGATATAATAAACATAGATATAACAGTTATTAAAGATGGCTATCATGGTGACACCAGCAAAATGTTTTATGTTGGTAAACCCACGGTGCAAGCTAAAAGATTAGTTGACTTAACATATGAAGCCTTAAAAATTGGTATTAAAACTGTAAAACCTGGTGCACAGCTAGGGGATATCGGTAGTAATATTCAAACGTTTGTTGAAAAAAATCATTGCTCAGTAGTTAGAGAATATTGTGGGCATGGAATTGGCAAAAAGTTTCATGAAGAACCCCAAATACTACACTATGGTGAAAAAGGAGAAGGTCTTGAACTTAAAGCTGGAATGATTTTCACAATAGAACCAATGATAAATATTGGAAAAAAAGATATAAAAATTTTACCAGATAAATGGACAGTTGTTACTAAAGATCATAGTCTTTCAGCACAATGGGAGCACACTATCTTGGTTACTAGCAACGGATATGAGGTTTTAACTTTGAGGCCAGATGAAAACATATGATATTACAAAAAAAATTTATAGATAATTTTAAATTTAATATCAGCAAAGAAAATGAAATTAATAATTATATTTTTAATAAGTATAAACAAAAAACTAATATCAAAAAATTATTAAAAATTAAATCAAATATAGTCGATAAATTAGTAAAAAAATCTTGGAAATATAATAACTTAAAAAAAACAGATATCTGCCTAATAGCAACTGGTGGATATGGTAGAAGAGAATTATTTCCATTTTCAGATATAGATATACTTATACTTCTTAAGAATTATAACGACAAGAAAATGTTAATTAATATAGAGAAATTTATATCCGATATTTGGAATCTTAAAGCTTCTGTAGGTCATGCTGTTAGGACTAATCAAGATTGCTTATTAGAAATAAATAAAGATGTAACAGTATATACAAATTTACTAGACTCTAGATTAATAACAGGCGATAAAAAAATTTATATTGAGTTTTTAGATATGTTAGAAAATAGATCTTCATGGGATGAAAATAAATTCATAACTGCTAAAATAGATGAACAAAAAAAAAGATACCAAAAATATTCAAATACCAGCTATTTATTAGAGCCTAGCATAAAGGACGGCCTAGGAAGCTTTAGAGATCTTCATACTATTTTATGGATTGCAAAAAAAAAATACAATGTTAAATCTTTATCTGAGCTAAAAAAAATAAAAGTTATAACAAAAAATGAGTTTCTAGCATTAATATGCTCCGAAAGATTTCTGTCTAAAGTTAGATTTTTATTACATAAAAATCACAATAAAGCTGAGGAAAGACTTTATTTTTCTAATCAAAAAAAACTCGCAGATAACTTTGGTTTTATAGATAAAGGCAATATCGGTGTAGAAAAATTTATGCAAATTTTTTATAAGCATATAAAAAATATAAAACAGCAAAATGATATCTTTATTAAGCATATTTATCAAAATACTAATAACAAATCTTCAAATAATAAAAAAATTATTAATGATACTTTTGTGTTAAAAAATAATACGATTAGCGTTATAGATGATAGTGTTTTTATGTTAAATCCTACAAAAATTTTTGAAATACTTATTCTAAAAAATAAAAAAAATGAATTTTATGATATATCAGCAAACACTATTAAACTTATTAGAGAAAATCTTTATCTTATAAATGCAAATTTTAGAAAAGATATAAAAAATAAAAAATTATTTATAAGTATATTTTATCAAAAAAAAGAAATTTCAACTTGTATAAGACGAATGCATGATTATGGAGTTTTGTCAGCATATTTAAAACCATTTTCTAAAATTGTTGGGATGATGCAGTTTGATTTATTTCATATTTATACAGTTGACGAGCATACACTTTCAGTTCTTTCGAATATTAGCTTCATGACTACGCTAGAATGTAAAAATAAAAATCTTTTTGTGTATCAAGTTTTTGAGCACATAATCTCACCAGAAATACTTTATCTATCAGCTATTTTTCATGATATAGGAAAGGGTAGAAAAAAAGATCATTCAAAAATTGGGTCCTCCGAGTCATTAAAGTTTTGCCAAGATCATGGGATAAGTCAATTTAAATCATCAGTAGTAAGTTGGTTGGTAGAAAATCACTTACTAATGTCTCTTACGGTACAAAAAAAAGATATTAGTGATAATTATATTATCAAAGAATTTGCTGATAAAGTGAAAACACAAGAAAGTTTAGACTATCTATATTTACTTACAATTGCTGATATTAAAGGAACAAATCCAGATTTATATACAGACTGGAAGGATGCTTTACTTAAAAAATTGTATCTATCGTGCAAATCTTATTTTAAAAAAAATATTTTTTATATAAATAAACCTGACAACTATATAAAAAACTTAAAAAAATCTATAGAAAAAAAATTATTTAATAAAATTAATAATAATGACTTTAAGAATTTATGGTTAAATTTAAATACTGATTATCTTAGAAAACATAGTGAAGAAGAAATTGCGTGGCATATAGAATTAATTATTAAAAATAGGCATAAAAATTCATTATCTATAAAAGAAAATAAAAGAAAAGGTTGTACAGAATTGGTTATTTACCAAAAAAAGAGAGAAAATATATTTTCATATATAGCAAATATAATTGATAATCTAAATATTAATATTGTGGACGCAAGAATTATATCACTAAAGAATAATGAGGCACTAGACACATACTCAATACTTGATCAAAACGGTAGTTATATTAAAGATAGATATACTTTAGGATTTTTAAGAGAAGAAATTAATAATTTATTACTAAAAAAAAATTATATAATTAAAAATATTACAAAAAAGCAAACTCAAAATATATCAAATTTTATAAACTATATTAATGTAAATATTGATAAAAGAGACGATCTTCTCTTAATAGAAGTAAATACACTTGACCATCCTGGTCTTTTATCAAAAATTTGTGAATCTCTTGATACTTGTAATTTAATGGTAAAAGATGCAAAAATAGCAACCGTAGGAGAAAATGCAAATGACATTTTTACTGTTATTCCATTAAATAAAAATTTAATAAAAGAGGATTATATAAATAATGTAAAAAATATAATTAATAAAAAAATTTTAGAACTATATAATTAATTAAGAGGCAGAAATGAATAAAGAAATAATTGAGTCTGGATACAGCGATCTTACCAATAAGACTGATATATCAAAAAATACAGAATTATTTAAAATAGTTCTTAATACAATTGATGATCTTAATAGTGGAAAAATTAGAGTAGCAGAAAAAATTAATGGAAGATGGCTTGTAAATGACTGGATTAAAAAAGCTATATTACTATATTTTAGCTTTTCAAAAAACTCTATTATTGAAGGACATGAATCAAACTATTACGATAAAATTCCATTAAAGTTTGCCAATTTATCTGAAAATGAAGCTATTAAAAACAAAATAAGAATAGTCCCTAGAGCGACGGTTAGATATGGCTCATATCAAGCGCCAGGAGTTATACTAATGCCATCATATATAAATATTGGAGCATATGTCGATGAATATACAATGGTAGATACATGGGCTACTGTAGGATCATGTGCACAAATTGGAAAAAATGTACATTTATCAGGGGGAGTCGGCATTGGCGGAGTTTTGGAGCCATTGCAAGCAACACCAACAATAATTGAAGACAATTGTTTTATTGGAGCAAGGTCTGAAATAGTAGAAGGCGTAATCGTTGAAAAAGGTTCTGTAATATCTATGGGAGTTTATATAGGTAAAAGCACAAGAATTTACGATAGAATTACAGGTGAAGTTTCTTATGGACTAATACCAGCTGGATCAGTAGTAGTTTCTGGAAATTTACCTTCAAAAGATGGAAAATATAGTATGTACGCAGCAATAATTGTTAAAAAAGTAGATGAAAAAACTCTATCAAAAGTAGGAATCAATAATATTTTGAGAGATTTAGATTAATGAGCAAAAATTTTAATGCATTAATTATTGCAAAAAAATTAATAAAAAAAAGATCTGTGACTCCAAATGACAATGGTTGTCAAGATTATATTAAGAAAGAATTATCTAATTATGGTTTTTCATATAAAGATTTAAGTGTAAAAGATGTAAAAAATACATGGTTAAGAAAAGGAAATAAAAAACCGCTGATCGTTTTTGCTGGTCACACTGATGTAGTTACTCCTGGTAACTTAAGTGAATGGGAAACAAATCCCTTTACTCCTACGATAAAAGATAATTTTTTATTTGGAAGAGGAGCCTCTGATATGAAATCAAGTATTGCAGCAATGGTAGCTGCAACACAAAGATTTGAAAAAGACAATCCTAATCATAATGGATCTATAGGTTTTCTTTTAACAAGCGACGAAGAAGGACCTGCATTACATGGAACAAGAAAAATTATTGAAAAACTTAAAAAAGATAAAATTAGTATAGACTATTGCATTGTAGGAGAGCCAACTAGTAATAAAATTTTTGGTGACACCATTAAAAATGGAAGAAGAGGATCTATTACTGGCTTTTTAAAAATTATAGGTATCCAAGGACATATAGCATATCCAGAGCTAGCAAAAAATCCAATACATATAGCTGGAACAATAATAAGTAAACTCAGTAATTTTATATGGGACAAAGGTAATAAGTACTTTCCAAAAACATCATGTCAAATATCATCGATTACATCAGATAAAGTAGCCTCAAATATGATTCCTGGAGCAGTTAATATTACATTTAATTTAAGATTTTCAAATGAATTAACTCAAAATAAAATTATAAAAACTTTTAAAGATATTTTATCAGAATTTGATTGTAAATATGAAATAGAATGGATTTGTTCTGCAGAACCATTTATTACAAAAAAAGAAAAAATTACAAAAGTTCTCAAAAAAGTAATAAAAAAGATTATAAACATAGATTCTACTTTATCGACAAGTGGGGGCACATCTGATGCAAGGTTTTTATCAAAATATGCAAAAGAAACAATAGAATTTGGCCCATTAAATTTATCTGCGCATAAAGTAAATGAAAATATTAGCTTAAGTGATTTAGATAATTTAGAAAAAATATATTATTCTATATTATGTGAATTACTACTTTAATTTTTTACATAACGAACTAAATTCTTTCCAATGAACATTATTTGAGTGGTCTAAATAATTGAAAATTTCTTCTAATAATTCGTAATATTTAGTATTTGATATCTTATTAGAAATTAATTGATACCTTAAAAAAATAAAGTAAGTATTTAACACATCTGTTTCACAATAATCTCTAATTTTTCTAATATTATTATCTAAATAATATTCTGTAACTAGACTACCATCAATGCCATATTTACCAGGCGCTCCAATTAGTTGAGCTATATCAGATAATGATGAATTTTTTTTATAGTTAGATAAAACATCCATAAGATCTAGGTGCCTATCATGGTACCTACTTAAATAATTGTTCCATTTAAAGTCTTTATCATCTTCACCTTTATCCCAATATGTGGCTGATGAAACTCCATGAAAAAGTGCACGATAATGAATCACAGGCGAATCAAAACCTTTTCCATTCCAACTTACAAGTTGGGGTTTATATTTATCTATTATACCGAAAAAGAGTTTAACTATTTCTTTTTCTGAAGCAGTTACATCTCCAAGAGATAATAGTGATAGTTTTTCACTGTTCTTATATAAAACAGATATTGCTACTATTTTATGAAAGTGTAATGACTGAAATATAGAACCAGTTTTTTGAAGTTGATAGTGCTCCATAGCTTTTATTACCGATTGCTTACTTAAACTCTTTAAACCAAATACTTTTTCACCGCTCTCGACATCAGGAACTGTTTCTATATCAAAAACTAAAATATTCATTTATTAAAAACTCCTGTAGAAATATATCTATCCCCACGATCACATATTATCGAAACTATAACTGCATTTTTTACTTTATTTGCTAATTCTAAAGCTACAAATGTTGTACCACCTGATGATGGACCAGCAAAGATACCTTCTTTTTCTGCAAGCTCTCTTGTGGTGAACTCTGCATCTTTTTGAGAAACAAAAATAATTTCATCAATATTTTTTTTATCAAATATTTTAGGTACGTATTCTTCTGGCCATTTTCTAATTCCTGGAATTACTGATCCTTCCTCTGGTTGAACACCAATAATTTTTATATTAGAGTTCATAGATTTTAAATATTTAGCAGTTCCAACTATAGTCCCAGTAGTTCCCATTGAAGCAACAAAATGAGTTATCTTCCCTTCAGTATCGTTCCATATTTCTGGACCTGTAGTTTTAAAATGAGCACCTACGTTATCCATATTTTCAAATTGATTTAACACTAAACCTTTTCCTTCATTTTGCATCTTTAATGCTAAATCTCTAGCACCTTCCATACCATCACTTTCTGAAACAAGTAATATTTTTGCTCCGTACGCTTGCATAGCAACGCGTCTTTCTATACTCATATTTTCAGGCATAATTAAAATTAATTTAAATCCTTTAATAGCGCAAACCATCGCTAAAGCAATACCAGTATTACCGCTCGTAGCTTCAATTATTGAATCTCCAAAACTAATAAGACCATTATTTTCAGCTGTGTCAATCATATTTATAGCAGCCCTATCTTTAACTGATCCTGCAGGGTTATTGCCTTCAAGTTTTACTAATAACAAATTATTAGTTTTATTTAATCTTTGAAGTTTTACAAGAGGCGTGTTACCTATAAGCGAATTTATAGTCTGAATTTTCATTTATTTAATATTATTGCATTTGCGACTGCAAAATTTTTATCGTCAGATATTGATATATGAATTATTTTATCTAAATATAACTCTAACTCTTTTTTTTTAATTAATCTTGCTATTGGCTTTCCAAAATTATCATGCTCTAGAATTATATTTTTTAATAAAAAACCATTAACAATACCTACACCCATTGCTTTCCCTATAGCTTCTTTAGCTGCAAATCTTTTTGCTAAAAAAGGAACCTTGTGCTTTGATAAAAAAAAACTATTTAACTCATTTACATTTAATATTTTTTTTGCAAATTTCTCACCATACTTTAAATAAATAATTTTTATCCTATCAAAATCTACAATATCTATACCTACTCCAAATAAATTCACTATGCACTCACTATTAAATTTTTCATCTTTTTTATTGCTTTTGATAAACCAATAAATATAGACTCGGCTATTATTGAATGACCGATATTTAATTCGTTTAAATATCTAATTTTAGCAATTTCTATTACATTAGTATAATCCAAACCATGGCCTGCATTTATAATTAAAGATTTTTTATTTGCATATTCTACAGCTTTTCTTATTTCATTAACAAAATAATCTTTATCCGTCTTTTTAGCTTCTGCATATTTTCCTGTATGTAACTCTATAGAATCAACACTTAAATCTTTTGCAAGGTCTATTGCCTCTTTATCTGGCTCTATAAATAATGATATTATAGCTTTTGAGTTTTTTAACTCTAATATTAAATCTCTTAAATATGTAAAATTTTTTTTTACATCTAACCCGCCTTCAGTTGTAAGTTCTTGTCTTTTTTCTGGAACAATACAAATATAATCTGGACAAATTTGTATAGCAATTTTACACATTTCTTCTGTAGGAGCCATTTCTAAATTTAATTTAGTTTTTATATTTTTTTTTGCAATCTTAATGTCATCAAATTGAATATGTCTTCTGTCCTCTCTTAAATGCATAGTAATACTATCTGCCCCACTTTTTTCAGATATTTTTATCGCTGTTAACATATCTGGATAAGGAGTATACCTCTGCTGTCTAATTGTTGCGACGTGATCTAAGTTTACACCAAGTTTTACCATAAACTTTTCTCGATTATTTTAATGAAATATACCTTAATATTTCTCTCGTTATAATTTTTTTTGGTTGTATATAGTAATCTATTAATCTTTTCATTAATAGTCTAGATTCTCTTATGCTTAAAGAATCATAAGAATATTTCCCAGATAATGCCATAAGGGTTTTCCCAGAGTAAGTATTTTTACTATGTAAGTCTATCACCGGTCCTTGCTCAGGAATATATGAATATTTATAATTTTCTTCAACAAATTTGCCATCTATATCTTGATCAAATATAAGATAATGGCCTACTAAAATTAAAATGCCAATTTCATAAGTATTTAAGTCTTCCAAATAATTATCTGATTTAGATAAATTACCTAAAGAGGTGTCATAATGATCATATAGTCTTTCAATTTGGTAATCGTTTTTTGTTAAGTAAAACATAAGCTCATTAAAATACATTCCAATAATTTTATGAACTTCAGATAAACATTTTCTTTCTATTATTTCACTATCACGTAAAAATTTTATACTTCCTTTTCCCGAAAAATTAATTTTATATGATGTAAATAACTCTAGAGAATTTCTTCTATTATTTGCTTTTACCCCTTTATGCATTAAAGTTAACTTTCCATAATCCTTTGCTACCGCTTCATACAAATTACTTGATTCTCTATATGGCGTAATTTTAAGTACATATATGTCAGAGCACATCATGTTAACTATATGAATTTAGAAATAATTGGGAATTCTTCCATCTTGGATCATACTTTACAAATATTTTTAGATATACTTTTTTATTAAATAATATTTCACAATTCATCCTAGCGAATTTACTAATTTTAACAAGCATCGAACCACTTTTTCCAATAGCGATACTTAAATGGCTATTTTTTTTAAAATATATTGTTGCAGCAATAGAAATTAAATTATCTGCTACTATGAAGTTATTTATTTCTACATGCATAGAATATGGAAGTTCTACAGATAAAAATTTTATAGCTGCTTCCCTAATATATTCTGAGGCAAAAAATTCATTACTTTTACTACTTATAATATCTTCATAAGTATTTTTTTCTTTTTCTGGAAGATATTTTTTTATTAATTTTTTTAATTTTTTAACATAATGCGAATTTTTCGAACTAATTGGAATAATTTCATTATAAATACTAATTAAATCTTTTGAAATTTTAGATAAAACTTCGGGAAGTTTATTTTTTTTTTTATCAAGATCAACTTTATTTAAGACAAGTATTTTTGGAGAATCTAATGTTCTAATATTTTCTATTACTTTTTTATCATCCTCATCAATTTCATAATAATTTACCATGTGAAGTATAACATCAGCTTCATATATAGCAGACAAACTATTTTTATTTAAAACTCTATTAAAATCTTTTCTAATATTGAAGTTAATCCCGGGCGTATCTACAAACATATATTCTGCATCGCTTTCATGTAAAATAGCATCTATTTTGTGCCTTGTTGTTTGTGGTTTATTTGTTGTACCAGCTAAATGCCTGCTAATTAATAAATTAAATAAAGTAGATTTTCCTACATTTGGTTTTCCAATAATTGATATATTTCCGCTATGCATTTATTTTTCGCATTTTTTTTTAATTTTTTCTAGTGCTTTTGATGCAGCATCTTGTTGAGCATTTCTTTTATTATTTCCTTCGCCATATTCAATTATATTATATATATCTATTTTACATACTGTTTGAAAAACAGTCTTATTATTTTTATAAATTTCAATTGTATCGTATTCTGGCAAACAACTATTATTTGATTGCAATAATTCTTGTAACTTTGTTTTAGAATCTTTTAGTTCCTCGTCTTCAGGTAATGAATCTATGAAATTATGAAAAATGTTATATATAAATTCTCTAGTTACATCTGCACCATCTTCGATGTATACCACTGCAATTAGTGCTTCTAAAGCATCTGATATTATTGATTCACGACTTTGACCGCCACTTTTTCTCTCCCCTTCCCCTAGAATAATTTGACTACCTATATTGTAATAAACTGCAATTTTACTAAGCGTTTCTTTTCTTACTAAATATGATCTCTTTCTACTTAATAAACCTTCATCATCATTTGAAAATTTGGTATATAGTAATTCAGAAATAAAAAATCCAAGAATAGCATCCCCAAAAAATTCCAAACGTTCATTGTTTTTGTTACCTGCACTTCTATGAGTTAGAGAATCTATAAATAATTTGGATTTTTTTATTTTTGTAGATAATAATTTATTAATATCTGGTTTATTCATAAAATTATTATTTAATTAAATTTCCTATTCTATCAAATTTAAAACTAAAATTACTAAAATCAAAACTCATCCATACCATAAAAGCCCTACCTACTAAATTTTCTTGTGGAACATAACCCCAATATCTACTGTCACTGCTATGATCCCGATTATCTCCCATTACAAAATATTTACCTTTCGGAACAGTAATCTCAAATGTATATGACGGCCTATATTTATTACTTAAAACTTGATAAAATTTACCATTATTGCTTTCAGTAAACATTTCTATTTCTGGAAATAGAAATTCATTTAAATATTTATGATCAAGTTTTTTAATATGTTTAAGTGGCTTGTTATTAATAATTAATATTTTATTCCTGTAAAGTATTTTATCTCCTGGAACCCCAATTACTCTTTTAATAAAATTAATTTTTTCATTCTTTGGGTATCTAAAGACAATAATATCTCCATTCTTTGGCTCTGAAATTTCAAATATTTTTTTTTTAGTTATAGGTAGACGAATTCCATATTCATATTTATTTAC
>CAXNNI010000006.1:0-15525 GCA_964203715.1 Gammaproteobacteria bacterium | reverse complement strand
TTTATCTATTGAGTAGTTTTGATGAATCCAATTAAAAAGTTTAATTTCTGCAAGTTTTATAACTGGTTCGATTCTCCAAAGAGTATCATCTAAATCAAATGTAATACATTTAATCATAACAAATTAATTTTTTAAAATGTTCCTTAAATTATTATACTTTTCAAAAGTTTTTTCTACAACTTTTTCTGGCAATTTAGGAGCAGGCATTGAGTCATTCCAAAAAATACTTTTCACGTAGTCTCTGATAAACTGTTTATCTAAACTTGGTGGACTAATACCCTCTTCATACGAGTCAGATGGCCAAAATCTTGATGAATCTGGTGTTAACAATTCATCCATTAATATTAATTCTTTATCTTCAGATACTCCAAATTCAAATTTAGTATCAGCTAAAATAATACTTTTTAAATTCAAATATTTTTCTGCCTTCTTAAAAACTTCTAAGCTCACTTTTTTGATATTTTCAGCGTGATCTATACCAATTTTATCTATCATATCTTCAAAAGAAATATTGATATCATGATAGCCTATTTCAGCTTTTGAAGATGGCGAAAATAGTAGGTTTGGTAATTTTGAGGCTATCTTTAAATTTATTGGGAGGTCTACGCCACATACTGATCCTGTAACTAAATAATCAGCGTATCCAGAGCCGATTAAATAATTTCTAACAATAGATTCTATAGGTAATGCTTTTAATTTTTTAACAACTACTGATCTACCTTCTATTTGATTATATTCTTGATCTGATATTTTTAATGCATCAATACTAATATTACTTAGATGATTTTTTATTATATTATCAAATTTTTTAAACCAGTAATTAGAAATATCGTTTAAAATAATTCCTTTTTCAGGTATTGGTGTAGGTAATATAACATCAAAAACTGATATCCTATCCGTTGATACTATTAGCATATTATCTTCGTCAATCTTATAGATATCTCTTACTTTACCTTGGTAAATTTTTTTTAAACTAATAAGTGATGATGTATGCAAAGTTTTTATCATAGTAGTATTTACCTTATAAATTTAAATAAATTTCATTATATAGCTAGCTTAAAAAATATATATTATAATATCTTTTTAAACTCAAAGGTAATTATATGACTATTAATAAAAAAGCAATTATTGGGATCGTCATGGGAAGCGAAAGCGACTGGCCAATTATGCAACTTAGTGTTCAAATTTTAGAAGAATTTAATATTCCCAACGAAACTAAAGTTATTTCTGCCCATAGAACTCCTGACAAAATGTTTCTTTATGCAGAAAATGCGAAAAAAAGAGGAATTAAATTTATAATAGCTGGCGCAGGAGGTTCTGCTCACTTACCTGGAATGTTAGCAGCTAAAACTGAAATACCAATATTAGGAGTGCCAATTACCACAAAAGAATTAAATGGAATAGATTCTCTGCTATCAATTAACCAAATGCCAAAAGGAGTTCCTGTTGCCACATTTGCAATAGGCAAAGCAGGCGCATACAATGCAGCATTATTTGCAATATCAATACTCGCGAATAATGATAATGTGCTAAAGAAAAAACTTTTAAAATTTAGAGAGCAACAAAAGAATGTAGTTTTAAAGATAAAGTTAAAGAAATTACATGAAAAAAAATAAAAAGTTAATAGCAATGTTAGGTGGTGGACAGTTAGGTCTGATGTTTACACAAAAAGCTAAGTTAATGGGAGAGAAAGTTTTAATCTTAGATCCTGACAAAAATTGCCCTGCCGGAAAAATAGCAGATAAATTTATTAATAGCGAATATTTAGATAAAGAAGCACTTCAATTAATAAAAGATAGTTGTGATTCATGTACAATCGAGTTCGAAAATATACCATATAAAACGTTACAAATATTAGAAAAAAAAATTAAAGTTTTCCCAAACTCAAATGCTGTTAAAATATTACAAAATAGAATTTTTGAGAAAAATTTTTTAAAAAAAGAAAATTTACCAACAACTACATTTTATGAAATAAACTCAACTAATGATTTGAATTTACTATTAAATATTAATGACTGGCCTTATATTATCAAAACTAGTACATTTGGATATGATGGAAAAGGACAAACAATAGTAAATAATTTTAAAGAATTAAGATTAGCGTGTCAAAATTTAAATTCTCAAAGCTTTGTTCTTGAAAAAAAAATCACTCTTAAAAAAGAAGTATCGCAAATTGCAGCATGCTACAAGAATAAAATAATTTTTTTACCAATTAGCGAAAACATACATGTAAATAATATTTTACACAAATCATTAGTACCAGCCAACATTACACTAGAATCAGAAAATGCTATAAAAAAAATAACCAAAGATATTATTAATAAACTAAAGTATGAAGGTGTTTTGTGTGTTGAATTTTTTATAGATAATAACGATAATATTTTAGTTAATGAAATAGCACCAAGAACTCATAATAGTGGTCATTACTCTATTGAGGGTTGTAATATTTCTCAATTTGAACATCAAGTAAAAATTTTATTAAATCATGCCCCTGAAAATTCAATATTACTATCACCTGTGGTAATGATTAATTTATTAGGTGACTTATGGAAAAATAGAGAGCCAAACTTTAAACTAATTGATACAGAAAATGCTTTTTTACATTTATATAATAAAAATGAAGCAAAATCTGGAAGAAAAATGGGGCATTTTACTATAAAAAATAGTTCATTGAATTTAGCGAAAAAAATTTCTGATAATATATTTAATAAATTAAATGAAAAGTAGTTATAAATCATTAAAAATTTTTTATGATAATAATAATTTTAATATTAAATTCTTACCTAGTTTTTTTAGGCCTCTTTATAAAAAAGAAGTTTTAGTAAAAATAAAATATTCTAATCTTAATTATAAAGACGCTTTGTCAGTTACTGGAACTTCAAGAATTATAAGAGGTAATTGTTTAGTCCCCGGTTTAGATTTCTCTGGCACAGTAATAGATAGTAATTCAAGTAAATATACTAAGGGTGACGATGTGCTTGCTACAGGAGCAGGACTTGGAGAAACTATAGATGGTGGATTCTCAGAATATGCTTATGTTCCTGAAAATATACTAATTAAGCTACCAAATAAACTTTCGTTGTTTAGCTCTATGCAAATTGGCACAGCAGGCTTCACTGCTGCTATATCTATTGATAAAATGATACATAATAAGCAAAAAATTTCCTCAGGTCCAATTGCAATTACAGGTGCTTCCGGGGGTGTTGGAAGTATAGCTATAAATATTTTAAGTAACCTTGGTTTTGAAATAATAGCAATTACAAAAAAAAATAATGTAAATTCTTATTTAAAAAAAATAGGAGCTAGTAAAGTTTTTAAGCTTAAAAATTATTCCAATGATAATTTTCTTAATAAAACTCTCTTCGCAGGAGCCGTAGATAATGTCGGAGGAGAAATTCTTAATTGGATAATAAAAAGCACGAGTAATAGTGGCAATATTATTTGTGTAGGGATGGCTTTAAATCATAAACTTAATACATCTGTATTTCCATTTATAATAAGAGGAATAAACTTACTTGGCGTTAGCTCAACAAACTACCCTAATAATAAAAGAAAGTATATCTGGAAAAACTTATCTAATAAATACAAGCCCAATAAACTTAATATAATAAATAGTAAATGTATAAATATGGAAGATATTGTGAAATATTCAAAAAAAATTATTTCTGGTAAAAGTATTGGTAAAGTTATAATAAAAATAAGTTAAATATTTACACCTAAAAGAGGTTTTTGAAAAACTAATTCTTTTATTCTCTTTATTGTATCTCTAATTTTTGATGCTTCTTCAAATTCTAAATTATTAGCATGTTCATACATTTTTTTTTCAAGAGTTTTAATTTTTTTAATTGCAATATCTGGAGTAATATCAAAAAATTCTTTTAAAAAACTGTCATCAATATAACTTCTATTTATTTTTTCTAATTGATCAGCCTCCATTATATCCGCAATTTCTTTACTAACGCCTTTTGGTATAATATTATTTATTTTGTTATATAAAATTTGCTTTTCTCTTCTTTTGTTTGTTATATCTATAGTTCTTTGTATAGAACCTGTAATTTTATCTGCATATAAAATTGCTTTACCATTTATATTTCTTGCTGCTCTGCCAATAGTTTGAATTAAAGATTTATCTGATCTTAAAAATCCCTCTTTGTCTGCATCCAATATGACAACCAAGGATACCTCTGGTATATCCAAGCCTTCTCTTAATAAATTAATTCCTACTAAAACATCAAAATCACCAAGTCTTAATCCCCTGATTATTTCCACTCTCTCTACCGTATCTATATCTGAATGCAGATATTTAACTTTAACATTATGTTCTTTTAGATAAGCTGATAAATCTTCTGACATTTTCTTAGTTAATGTTGTAACTAGTATTCTTTCTTTTTTTTGAATAATCTTAAAAATTTCGCTTAGTAAATCATCTACCTGTGTTTTTGCTGGTCTAATTTCTATCATTGGATCTATTAACCCAGTTGGTCTTACAACTTGCTCTGCTACTTGACTAGATCTACCTAACTCATAATTTCCTGGTGTAGCAGAAACATATATAATTTGGGGTGACAGAATTTCAAACTCCTCAAACATTAAAGGTCTATTATCTAATGCTGACGGAAGTCTAAAACCAAAATCTACTAAAGTTTGTTTTCTTGATCTATCGCCTTTATACATTCCCATAAACTGAGGGACTGTTACATGACTTTCATCCATTATCATTAGTGCATTTGATGGCATATAATCTATTAAACATGGCGGAGCTTCCCCTGCACTTCTCCCAGAAAGATATCTGGAATAATTTTCTATTCCAGAACAATACCCTATTTCTTTAATCATTTCTAAATCAAATTTAGTTCTTTCTTTTAATCTTTGAGCTTCAACGAGTTTATTTTGTTCTTCAAATTCTTTGAGTCTTTGCTCTAATTCGATATTAATGATATCTATAGCATTTAAAAGAACCTCTTTTGGTGTAACATAATGTGTTTTAGGATATATAGTTAACCTTGGAACAACTTTTATAATCTCACCAGTCAAAAAATCAAAAAAACTTAATTTTTCAATCTCATCTCCAAATAACTCTATTCTTACAGCTTCATTTTCTGAGTCAGCTGGATGAATATCAATGATGTCTCCATTTACTCTAAATGTTCCCCTTTTTAATTCAACTTGATTTCTTGTATACTGAATTTCTACTAATCTTCTTAGAATTTTTCTTTGATCGATTATTTCCCCCCTGGATAAATGAAGCACCATATTTTGATATGATTTTGCATCACCAAGGCCGTATATCGATGATACGGAAGCTACAATAATTGTATCTTGTCTTTCAAATAAAGCTTTTGTTGCAGAAAGTCTCATTTGTTCTATATGTTCGTTTATAGCAGCATCTTTTTCAATATAACTATCTCTGGCAGGAACATATGCTTCTGGCTGATAATAATCATAATAAGATACAAAAAATTCAATTGCATTTTTAGGAAAATATCCTTTCATTTCGCCATATAACTGTGCTGCTAAAGTTTTATTAGGAGCAAGAATCAAAGTTGGTCTCTGAATTTTTGCAATAATGTTAGCAATGGTAAAAGTTTTTCCAGACCCTGTAACACCTAGTAAAACTTGAGCATTTATCCCTGATTTTAATCCATCAACTAAATATTTAATTGCATGAGGCTGGTCCCCAGCTGGCTTATATTTGGAAATTAGTTCAAATTTTTTTTTATTCATTTATGAAATAAAAACTGTTTATAATGAAAAATATACTATGATTTAGCATTAGAATATCATAATATCCAATTAAATTTATATAATACAAACTTTATAATTTATAATGAAACTTTCAAATAGAATCTCTAATACGAAAACCTCGGCTACAATAGCGATGAGTATGAAAGCTCGAGAATTAATTTCTCAGGGCAAAGATATTATATCCCTAAGCGCTGGGGAACCAAGTTTTGATACCCCAATACATATAAAAGAAGCAGCAATAAATTCAATATACTCAGGAAATACTAAATATACTCCAGTAGATGGTATGCTTGATCTTAAAGAATCAATAATTAAAAAGTTTAATTTAGAAAACAATTTAAAATATGATTTAAATCAAATTATTGTATCAACCGGATGTAAGCAAAGTATATACAATCTATGCCAAGCGACACTTGATGAAAGCGATGAGGTAATTATACCTTCACCATTTTGGGTTTCTTATCCTGAAATTGTAAAACTTTCTGGAGCTACTCCAGTAATCGTTAATACAAAAAGTGATACTAATTTTAAAATAACTGGCGAAATATTAAAAAAAAGCATAACTGAAAAAACAAAAATGATTTTAATAAATAGTCCATCTAATCCATCAGGTTTTATATATAATGAAAAAGATCTTGAAGAAATTGGTACTATTTTAAAAAACCACCCAAATATAATAATTGCATCTGACGATATATATGAACATATAATATTTTATAAAAAGAAATTTCTAAATATATTAAATGTTTGCCCTGAACTATACAGCCAAACAGTTATTTTGAATGGGGTTTCAAAAGCTTATGCTATGACAGGTTGGAGAATTGGCTATGCCGCTGGAAATGCAGAGATAATTGGAGCAATGAAAAAAATTCAATCACAAAGCACATCATGTCCTTGCGCTATAGCACAATCAGCAGCTAAAGCTGCTTTAGATGGTGGAAAAGAAGAAATGATAAAAATGGTAAATGAGTATCAAATTAGATCAGAGTATTTGCACAAAGAATTAAATAATATAACAGGTTTGCAATATAAAAAACCGGATGGATCTTTTTATGCATTTGTCGACGCAAATGTTGCAATTAATAAATTAGAGAATATTAATAATGATTATGATTTCTCAGAGTTTTTATTAAATAATGCAGGTGTTGCGGTTGTTCCAGGAGCTGCATTTGGAATGAACAATCATATTAGAATTTCTTTTACCGCAAGTTTGGATATTTTAAAAGAAGCTGTAAAAAGAATAAAAAAAGCTTTAACTTAATTTTTTTTTATCCTATTAAAAACGCCGTCCCACAATTGTATTCTCATGTCAATAGAATCAATTGCATAAATTATTGCCTCATCATAAATCTTTTGATTATTTTCACAAACAGTATTAAATAAATGTAATGATAATGGCCCGTGTCTTACACTATCAATTTCAATATGCCTATTAATATATAATTTTAAGTTAATAAAAAGAATATTATCTTGATCAATTTTTCTTAAAATATTAGAAAACATTATAGGAATATTGGTTTCTCTTCCGTATGTAAATATAGCAGCTATATTTGCAATACTATTTGTATTTAAACATTTAAAAGTATTTACAAGGAAATCAATACTTTCTTTAGGTATATCTGAGTGTAATATTTTTTTGTTAAACAAATCAGTTATTGAAAAATTTTTAATAAATTCAAGAATTATAGATGAATCCGCACCAATATCATTCATTGCCATTAAATATAAATCAAAATGCGAGAAATAATTTTTTTCTTGGTCGTGATCTGACTCTTCAGATAACACAATCTCATTTATAAGATTAGCAATTCCATTCTTTGTATATTTTGAAGGCTTCCAAGGATAATTTGAAGGGCATATGTGGTGCTGAAGACTCTTTACAATACTCATAAAATCCCAAACAGCAAAAACATGAGATTCCATAAAAATTTTTAATTCATGTTTTGTAAATTTATTACTTGCTTTAAATAACTTGTGTGAGTTTAGTTCTTTAATTTTTTCTTCTAGAATTAAAAAATTTTTAGTATTTTTAAGCACAATTTTTGTTATAAATATTTTTATATTTAATGATATATCTAATTTTCTATATATTATTTTAGAATAACAATATGAATATATTGAAAAATACGTATAATATTCATTTCAAACTAGATTCCCTTGTAGCTCAGTTGGTAGAGCGGGTGACTGTTAATCACTAGGTCGGCGGTTCGAGCCCGTCCGGGGGAGCCACTTCTTTTAAATTAGTGAAAATTATCATTTCACCAAAAACTTATAACGTATACTTATTTTTTGCTAATCAAAGGTTATTTTTAAAATATAAAAGCCTAATTTGAAGTCTTTCTTGACAAATCATAAATCAAGAATATCATCAGATTTTAATAAAACTAAATTAATATTCTCAGTACTTTAATAAAAAATAAGTTTCTTTAATTCTAATAAAATTTTAACTCTTTAAGGATTATGAAAAAAATTCGTTACACTCAAAAAACTTTAGGTCCAGTTTCAGAATTAGAACGTCACTTGCCATCAGAATGGTGGAAAACATTATTTAATTCTCTTTATCTTAAAACTGATGGTGATGTTGTTGAAAATAACATAAATACTGAATTTGAAATAGATCTTCTTATTGATAAACTAAATCTAAAAAAAAATGATATTATACTTGATTTATGTTGTGGACAAGGAAGACATTCTCTTGAACTTGGAAAGCGCGGCTATTCTAATATCACTGGTATTGATCGTTCTCGCTATCTCATAAGGCTAGCTCGTAAAAGAGCTCAAAAATATGGTTTATTTATCCGTTTTTCAGAAGGGGATGCTCGTAAAATAAGACTACAAAACAATACGCATGATTGCATTTATATAATGGGTAATTCCTTTGGTTATTTTGAACATGAAGATGACGATGCTAATGTACTGAGATCGATAATGAAAATTCTAAAATCAGGAGGTAAGTTAGCTCTAGATATAACCAATGGTGAATTTTTGCGGAAGAATTTTGACCCTCGTTCATGGGAATGGATAGATCAGAATCAATTCGTGTGCCGTGAACGCTCTCTTTCTTCTGATCAAAATAGAATTATTTCTCGTGAAGTTATTGTACATGCAGAAAAAGGGGTTATTATTGATCAATTTTATGCTGAAAGACTATTTGATGAAAACCAAATCAAAACTTTATTAGAAAAAGTTGGATTTGAAAATATATCTGTAGAAAAAGATAACATAATTGCCAGTTCAACTAGAGGACATGATTTGGGTATGATGGCCAATAGATTATTTATTACAGCTAAAGCGCCTGAAAAAATAACTAAAATAAATATAAATTTAAAAAAACAAGAAGTATTAGTAATGCTTGGAGACCATACGTTACCTGACAGAATAAAAAAAAATGGAAGTTTTAATGAAGAAGATTTTGCTACTATCAATACACTAAAAAGTAATTTATCTCTATTATCAGATTATAA
Source organism: Gammaproteobacteria bacterium (assembly GCA_964203715.1). Lineage (GTDB taxonomy): Bacteria > Pseudomonadota > Gammaproteobacteria > Poriferisulfidales. The sequence goes on along the minus strand of CAXNNI010000006.1, from coordinate 6,316 downwards.
TTTTCAATATTTTAGTAGTCATAAAAATTTACTGAAATTTCTTCAAACGAATAAGCCTGCATTTATCTTAAATCTATGCGATGAAGGATTTAATAATGATGCTACTATGGAAATGCATATAACAGCAGTTTTAGAAATGTTTGATATCCCTTATAGTGGTAGTGGTCCTGCGACTCTAGCTCTTTGCTATAATAAATCTATTATTAGAGCAATTGCTGCTGATTTAGATATTGCAGTTCCTCAAGAAGCTTATTACCATGATATGGACCAAGGTGCATCTCTTGCGTCAATATTTCCAGCTCTTCTGAAACCTAATTTTGGCGACAGCTCCATTGGTATTACTTCTGATGCAGTTGTTCATAATTCTAAGCAATTTATGAATTATCTAGACGAGCTCAGAAAAGAATTTCCTAAAACTCCATTATTAATACAAGAATTTTTAGAAGGTAATGAATATAGTGTTGGAATTATAGGTAATCCAGGTAATTACCAAGTACTTCCAATATTAGAAGTAGATTACAGTGATTTACCAAAAGAATTACCAAAAATTTTGGGTTATGAGTCAAAATGGCTACCTGAATCGATCTATTGGAAAAACATTAATTATAAAGAAGCAAGTATTAGTGAAGAAGATAAACGTCTACTGACAGATTATTCAACAAATCTTTTTGAAAGAACTGGTTGTCGAGATTACGCAAGATTTGATTTTCGCGCAGATAAGGATGGAGTAATTAAAATTTTAGAAGTTAATCCAAATCCAGGCTGGTGTTGGGATGGCAAATTAAATATTATGGCAGGCTTTCAAAATACCTCATATGCTGGTTTGTTAGAAATGATTTTAAAGGCATCGAGAGATAGACTTGGTATGAATTAAGTAAACATAAAAGTATATAATTATTTATTTTTAAAAAACTATAAAATTTTTATTTAGCTCATTAATCAATAATAACTACTTTAATTAAATATTCTTTTAACTATTTCAAATACATTAGTAAATCAATATATTTATTAATCTTATATTAAGTTTAGTTTTTTAAGATAATTTTTAAATTCCTTTGATAAATCTGGATGATTAAGAGCATACTCCACTGTGGCTTTTAAAAAGCCGAGTTTATCACCACAATCGAATCTTTTTCCTTTAAACTCATATGCATAAACATTTTCTTTTTCAATATAATTAGCTATTGCGTCTGTAAGCTGAATTTCACCACCTTCGCCTAATTTTGTATTTTCTAAAATTTTAAAAATTGAAGATTTTAAAATATATCTTCCAACTACACCCATTTCACTTGGTGCGTTAATATTTTTAGGTTTTTCAATAATTCCTGATAAAATCCAATCATTTCCATTAATTTTATTTCCTTTAATAACTCCATACTTGTGCAATAATTCTCTTTGAATTTTCTCTACAGCTATAATACTGGAATTAAAGCTCTCGTATCGATTAATCATTTGTTTTAAACATCCAGATTTTGATGAAAAAATTACATCATCAGCTAAAATTACCGCAAAGGGATTATTACCAACAACTAATTTCGAACAAAGTACAGCGTGACCGAGACCAAGAGGTTGGTCTTGCTTAAGATAAACGCATTTAATATATTTTGGAATAATACTTGTTACTAACTCAAGAGCTTTAAAATTTCTTCTTTCTTCTAACGTTCTTTCTAACTCTCGCGACTTTGCATAATAATTTGGTATATTAATTTTATCTTTACCAAGAACAAATACTAACATTTCTATACCTGCATCTATTGCTTCATCTGTTGCATATTGAATTAAAGGCTTATCAATAATAGGTAGCATTTCTTTAGGGCAAGACTTAGTAATAGGTAAAAATCTACTTCCAATTCCTGCAACTGGGAAAACTGCAATTTTTACTTTTTTCTTAATTTTCATTTTTTTTATATACCATCAAATTCATTTTTAATTTTAATTAATGAATCTAAGGGATTAGGGTTAGTTGTAATAGATCTACCAACTACAATATAATCCGCCCCATTACTTTTTGCTATTGAGGGTGTAGAAACGCGCTTTTGATCATTCTTATTATCATCTAACATCCTTATACCAGGGCAAACACAAATAAAATTTTTTTCAAATTTACTTTTAACAAATTTTGCTTCATTAGCTGAGCACACAATCCCATTTAATCCAGATTCAAAACATAAATCTGACATTTTTAAAATTTGATTTTCAATATTGAATTTATATCCTAATTCAACTAAATCACTATCATCTAATGATGTGAGAATTGTTACTCCCAAAAGTATCATTTTTTTATTAGTACTTGATAACTCCTTTGCTGCAGATAATATAGTTTTTTTGCCTGCACTCGCATGAATATTAGTCATCCATACTCCTAACTTTGAAGCAAACATACAGCTTTTTACTACAGTATTGGCAATATCATGAAATTTAAGATCTAAAAAAATTTTATAACCTATATTATGTAATTCATCAATAATTGAAGGACCGCATGATAAAAATAATTCTAGTCCAACTTTTAAATTACATAAAGATGGATCAAGTTTTTTTGCCATCAGAAGAGCATCGTTTTTATTATTAAAATCCAGAGCAACTATAATAGATGATATTTTTTTATAATCATTTAACATAATTATTTTCTTTACAGTTATCCAATAGAAAACTTCTTGTAAACAAGTGTGAGAAAATCATTAAAATTCTTCTAAAAAATGTTTTAATAAATATATATATTACTGATGCCGAAAAGATAACGATTAGAAAAATAAAAAATAAAATTGTTATACTCATTTTATTCCTGGATTGGAATTCTTCTTAAATTCTTGACTTCCTCAATTGCCAGTTCATTTTCTATTTTTAGTTTTTTACATTTTTGAATCAAATTATAAACTACTCCTAATAAAAAAAATGAAGAAATAATAATTCCAAATATCATTGATTCAAACAGTGCTGCACCTAATGAAATATTAGAAATTTGTATTACATATAAATCAATAAAAACTGGAAACTCATTATTGATTACTAAAGATACGCTTACCATTGAAAACAAAACTAGTAAAAATAAGGAAAAAAAATTAAACATAATTAAATATTAAGTTATTGATCTTAATCTTATTATATTATCTTTATTAATCTATGTCGCGAATATTATTAATTTTATTACGTAAATATTTTCCTGGTTTAAAGTGCGCTTTATTTTTACCTGGTAAAGATATAGCTTCTCCTGTCTTAGGGTTTCTTCCGATTTTTGGTTTTCTATAATGCACAGAAAAAGTGCCAAACCCCCTAATTTCAGTACGACTATTTATAGTTAATGATTCGACAATTTTCTCAACTAAAGTATTTACAGATAACTCAATATCCCTGAATGCTAATTGAGGAATCCTCTGAGATATTTTATTTATTAGCTCAGATTTACTAATTGAAATTTTACTATCTTGCATTTTAATTGCTCTAAAAATCTAATAAAATATTTAACTACTCTTTATTAATTTCCTTTTTTAATATATCACCTAACGACGATGTAACTGATTCAGTTTTTTTATTATATTCAATAAGCGCCTGATCCTCACTCATCTTTTCTACTGCCCTCATAGATAAACTTATACTATGATTTTTTTTATCTATACTTGCAATCATTACTTCTACCTCTTCATCAATATTTAATAAACCAATATCTTTTTCTGTGATTAATTCTGAAATTTTTAAAACACCAAGAACTGATTCATCTAATTTAATTATGAAATTTTTAGGTGTTTTTTCTAAAATTTTGCCTTTTACGATAGAACCTTTTTGGTTGACTTCAATATACTCTTGAAACTTATTTACAGTTAATTGTTTAATACCGAGGGAAACTCTTTCTCTCTCTACATCTGCAGATAATAACAAAGTAGTTAATTCATCACCTTTTTTATAGTTTCTTATTATCGTCTCTCCAGAATCTGTCCATGATAAATCAGAAAGATGTACTAAACCATCTATACCTTCATCTAAACCAATGAAAATTCCAAAATCAGTTATCGACTTTATATTTCCAATTATAGTATCACCAATTTTGTGACTTTCCAAAAATTTAACCCATGGATTTGGGTGACATTGCTTAATGCCTAATGAAATTCTTCTTCTTTCAGTATCAATATCTAGAACCATGACTTCTATCTCTTGACCTATCACAAATAATTTTTCTGGATTTGCATTTTTATTCGTCCAGTCCATCTCTGAAACATGTACAAGACCTTCTGTTCCGCTTTGTATCTCAATAAAACAACCGTAATCTGCGATGTTTGATATCTTGCCTTTTATTTTTGTCCCAACAGTATAAGCCTTACTAATATCATCCCAAGGATCTTCCTCAAGCTGCTTCAAGCCTAGCGAAACTCTAGATTTATCTTTATCAAATTTTAATACTTTAGCTTGAATTTCATCACCAATATTAACAAGCTCTGAAGGATGTCTCACTCTTTTCCATGCCATATCTGTAATATGCAATAAAGCATCTATACCGCCTAAATCTAAAAATACACCATAGTCTGTAATATTTTTTACCACCCCTTTAACTATTGAACCCTCTTTTATATTAGAAATTAATTCATCTCTCTCTTCATTACTCCCAGACTCTAAAACCGCTTTTCTTGAAACAACAACATTATTTCTTTTCTTATCAATTTTTATAACGATAAATTCCAAATCTTTTCCTTCTAAGTAGCTTGTGTCTCTTATTGGCCTAACATCTACTAAGGAACCAGGTAAAAATGCTTTAATATCTTCTAAATCAACCGTAAAACCACCTTTAACTTTACCAGTGATTCTACCTATTAAAATTTTCTTCTGATCATGAGCTTCTGCTAAATATATCCAAGCCCTTGCTTTCTTTGCTTTTTCTCTTGATAACTTTGTTTCACCAAAACCATCTTCTACTGCATCAACAGAAACTTCAATGATATCTCCCACTTTAACGTCGATTTTTCCATCAAATCCGATAAATTGGTCAATTGGAATCATACCTTCAGACTTAAGACCTGCATTCACAATTACAAGATCTTTTTTTACATTTATAACGATTCCTTCAATAATAGCTCCAGGTTTTACCTGTAATCTTGAAATACTTTCTTCCAAAAGCACTGAAAAATTTTCACTCATATTTTAAATTTTCTCTTAATTATTTTTAATGTAATTTTAAACACTTCTGCTGCACTTATATAACTTGTATCTATTACTATTGCATTTTCTGCTGGCATTAAAGGAGATATTAATCTTTCCATGTCAGCTTTATCTCTCAATAAAAGTTTTTGCACAAGATCCGGCAAGTTAGCACTAATTCCTTGATCTTTCAACTGATTTAATCGTCTTTCTGCTCTTTTTTTAACATTTGCTGTTAAATAAAATTTAATATCAGCTTCTGAGAAAACTTTTGTTCCCATATCTCTGCCATCTGCAACCAAACCAGGCTCTGAAAGATAGTTACGCTGATATCGTTCAAGCATTTCTCTTACTCTACTATCTAAAGCAATTTGAGAAGCAAGATTTGCTACCTTTTCGTTCCTTATTTTATCTGTATAATTTTCATTATTGACAAATATAGTTATATTTTCGGCGTCTTTATACTGAAAATCAATAAAAATATTTGCCATCCAATAGTCTAAATTAGACAAAACTTCATGAAAATTATTATTTTTTTCGTATAATTTTAATGCTAACGATCTGTATAAAGACCCACTATCTAAATATTTAAAACAAAGCTTTTTAGCAATCATCAAAGCAATAGTACCTTTACCAACTCCACTTGGACCATCAACAGTTATTATTTTGGGTTTCATAAATTTCTCCTTTCAATTTTTAACCCCATTTTTCTTATGATATTAAAAAAACTAGGGAATGATGTCGAAACATTTTTAGTATTTAAGATAATCATAGTTTTTTTTGAAACTATTCCAGCAATTGCAAAAGACATTGCTATTCTATGATCTCCAAAGCTATCTATAGTAGTTCCTATAATTTCTCCTCCCAAAATTTCTATACCATCATCAAATAATTTGTTTCTTATTTTGCATTTTGTTAAGCCCTCAGACATTACTGATAGCCTATCGCTTTCTTTATATCTCAATTCTTTAGCATTTTTTAATACGGTTTTTCCTGATGCAAGTGACGCAGCAATAAATAGTATTGGAAACTCATCAATAGCGCTTGCTATATAACATTGTGGTATATCTATACCTTTTAATTTTGAAGATTTTACATTTATATTCCCGACTTTTTCTGGACCACATGTCGTAACATTATTAATTTCTATTTTTGCACCCATTAATTTTAAAATCTCTAAACCACCCATTCT
>CAXNNI010000005.1:0-16131 GCA_964203715.1 Gammaproteobacteria bacterium | reverse complement strand
TCATGCGTAACCATTATAATTGCTCCTTCAAAAGCTTTTACCGCCGACAACAATGATTCGCAAGAGTCTAAATCCAAGTGATTTGTGGGTTCATCTAACATTAGTAGATTTGCAGGTGTAAGCAATATTTTACCCAGCATAACTCTACTTTTTTCTCCGCCAGAAAGAACACTGATAGATTTATTTGACAGCTTGCTTGTAAACATCATATTACCACACACCTGCCTAATCTTTGTTTCTTCCATTTCAGGAACATAGCTTTGCATTTCTTTATAAATTGAATTATTTGGACAAAGTCTGTCTATATTCATCTGCCCAAAATATCCAATTTTAGCTTTCTGGTGCAAATTAATATCCCCAGATATTGAAAAAAGATCTCCTGAAATTAGATTTAAGAGTGTAGATTTTCCTTTCCCGTTTTTTCCAATAACGCAAATTTTATCTGACTTCTTAATACTAAATGATAAATCTTTAATAAGATAATTATCTTTATCATAAAAAAAATTTAGCTTCTTTATATTTAATAAATTTTCCTTACTTATATAAGGTAAATAATTAAATTTAAAATCTAAAGTAACAACAGAAGATAATTTTTCTTTTTTTCCTTCTTTTTCAAGCATTTTAATTTTTGACTGTGCTCTAGCTGCCATACTTGCCTTTGAGCCAAATCTTTTTATCCACTCTTCTGTTTTCTCTCTTTTTTTAGTTTCGTTTATAACTGTTTTATTATATATTTCTTCTTCTTCAAGAATTTTTTCCATCACTTTTTCTGTATTCCCAGAAGTCTTTTTAAATACTCCTCTATGAATATTTAATGTATGGCTAATTACACTGTTCATAAAATCTCTATCATGTGTAATTAGTATTAGTTCCTGCCTCCAGTCATTTAAAAACTTTCTTAACCATCTTATAGAATGTATATCTAAATAGTTTGTCGGCTCATCAAGTAATAGCATATTTGGCTCATCTAGCAATAGCTTTGCTAAATTTATTTTTACTTGATTGCCTCCTGAGAAATCTTTTGGATGCTTAGTCATTTCATCGTAAGTAAAACCTAGGCCAGTCAATATAGACTCTCCTTTCCACCCCTCATATTCTCTTTCGGCAGTTAGTATGCTACATACTTCATCTAACACTGTTTTGTGTGTAAATCTTATGTGTTGCTCTAAATGGCCTATCTTATAACCTTTTGGTATAATAATTTCTCCGCTATCGGGCTCTAATTGTCTTAAAATTAATTTTAAAAAAGTACTTTTGCCAGATCCATTTCTACCAATGAAACCAACTTTTTCTTTTTTATTTATAACTACGTCAACATTTTCAAAAATTTTTTGCCCAGAAAATGATATTTCCAATCCTTGTATTTTAATCATAAATTTTATTTAAAAGATTTTTTCAAATTTAACATTCTAATGCAACATGCTCTAATTACAAATTAGAATTTTTTATATAAAAAATCTTATATAAATATATAGCTTGTATTATTCCTAAGTTGCTGTCAGAGTAGCTAAAATTTACGGTATGCATTTAAATAAGATCCTTAGTTTATTACTGAAAATAATCAATTAGTAATTTGCTTTGGTTTCTGTAAAAATTTATGAAAGATCTAATAGAAAATTTTAACACTTTAAGGCTTTGTGACGCACTAAATGATTCCTTAAGTAGACTAGGTTTTAAAATTCCTACGCCTATTCAAGCAAGAACTATACCTTTAATTCTGGAAGGTAAGGATATTTTAGGCTCAGCATCAACTGGTACAGGTAAAACTGGCGCCTATGCAATACCAATGATCGAAAAAATAACTGCTTCACAACATGAATTTTCTCTAATCATTACTCCAACTAGAGAACTAGCGATTCAAGTTTTAAAAGTCATTAGAGATTTGTTAGGCCCATCAAACTCTATAAAAGCATGTTGTTTAATTGGTGGTGAAGATATTACCAAACAGATTAGCCAATTAAAAAGATCTCCAAGAATAGTTATAGGTACGCCAGGTAGAATTAATGATCATTTAAATAAAAAATCACTCACCCTTAGCAAAACTACTTATTTGGTTCTAGATGAAACAGATAGAATGTTAGACATGGGTTTTGGTATACAGATTGATGAAATTTTAAAATTCATGCCAAAAGAAAAACAAACATTAATGTTTTCTGCTACTTTCCCAAAAAATATAATTACATTATCAAATAAGTACTTGATAAGACCTGTAAGAATAGCTGTTGATAACGAAAACACTTTGTCAAAAAATATTAAACACGAAGTTATAAATGTTGACACATCTAATAAGTATAAAATGCTAGTTTCTGAATTAGAAAAAAGAGAAGGAACAGTTTTAGTTTTTGTTAAAACAAAACACAATACTGAAACAATAGCAAAAAAATTAAAAAGTGATGGTACCAAAGCTGAAGCTTTAAATAGTAATTTGAGGCAGAATAAACGTAATAAAATAATGAAGAATTTCAGAGAAAATAAGTTTAGAGTCTTAGTTGCAACTGATATAGCTTCTCGCGGCTTAGATGTTCCTCATATCAAACATGTAATAAATTATGACTTACCTCAGGTAGCTGAAGATTATATTCATAGAATTGGAAGAACTGCTAGAGCAGGTGCAACTGGGGAAGCTATTTGTTTTGTGTCTCCAAACGAAGGTCATCTTTGGTTAAACATAGATATGTTGTTAAATCCAAATGAAAGACATCTATCATTGCAAAAAAATAGTTTAATTAAAAAAAGAAGCTCTACTAAAAACGAAGATAAACCAAAGAGAAAGTTTACTGCTGGAGAAAAAAGATTCGAAGATAAACCAAAGAGAAAGTTTACTGCTGGAGAAAAAAGATTCGAAGATAAACCAAAGAGAAAGTTTTTAACGACTATTGAAAAATCTAACCTTAAACAAAAAAAAAGATTTTTTCCTGCTAAAAAAGAAAAATAATTTACTTTTTATTTCCATTGATTAAGAAAAATATACTTAAAACAAAAATATAAATTTGTTCACTTTTAAATAATTTTTCATTTATAAACCAATCCGAATGTGCAAAGTAAAATGCCCCAATCATTATAATAAAGATTGATAATGCTGAAAGTCTGGTGATAACACTCCCTGCTTTACTGTTCAAAAAACCACCAATTATAATTCCAATTCCGGCTCCCATTTCACCAATAGCTACCATAGAAGCTAATATCTCTGGCTCTATAATTCCTACGTTTTTAAATAGTAAAATTAGTTTTTCTGGCGGTAAAGGCAACTTGCCCCAGCCATGCAAAAAAAATGATATCCCTAAAGTTAACCTTATAATCCAAAGTGAGATAATTGCCATAATTAAGTATAGTAAAAAATAATTCTTAACATTTCCCTATTATATATAGAGAATATTTTTTAATCTACATAAAAAAGTTTATCCTGTATTTCTTAATCCGGCTGCAATTGCGTGAATTGTTCTTAAAAGCGAATCAAATATGTTATCGTCCCGGACGGAATGCTTCCTATGCTTTCTGAGCAACATTACTTGAATATAATTTAAAGGATCCATATAAGGCTTTCTTCGGGTTAATGATAATGCTAACTTTTTATTATCAGTTAGCAACTTATCAGATTCTAAAATCTTTAACATTAAATCTTCCGTTAAAATATACTCTTTTTTAATTTTATTATATATTATTGTTGCTTTTTTCTTATCAGTAGCAAGGCTTGCATAATCTTTGGCAATCGATAAATCAGCTTTAGCTACTGCTTGACCAATATTATCTATCATCATATGAAAAAAAGGCCACTCTTTGTACATACTCCTTAAAATTTCTATACCTTGTTCCTTGTATATTGCATTTAATGCAGAGCCTAAACCATACCACGCAGGTAAAGTATGTCTTGATAAAGACCAGCCAAATACCCATGGAATTGCTCTTATCGAATACCTTGATCTTTCTTCTAATGACCTATGAGATGGTCTGGAGCCAATATTTAATTCTCCTAATTCTTGAACTGGCGTCGCTTCATAAAAGTAGTCTATTATTCCTTCTGTTTTATCAGTCAAATCTCTATATGCGTCTTCTCCTTTTTTTGCCATATCAGTCATTACTTTTTCAAATAGAGTAAAATTTAAATTTTGATCTATTACAATATGTTGGCTAGCTTTTATTAAACCACCTATAGCCATTTCTAATTCATAACAAGCGGTCTCATATTGAGCATATTTGTATGATAAAACTTCACCCTGCTCTGTAATTTTAATTTTACCATTAACCGTTTTAGCTGGTTGAGCCAAAATTGAATTATGCGTTGGCCCGCCTCCTCGACCCACAGTACCTCCACGACCATGAAATATTCTACAGTCAATTTTATATTTTTCCGCCAGCTTAATAATTTTCTGTTGAGCTTCATATAAACCAAATGATGATGCTAAGATTCCTCCATCCTTACATGAGTCTGAATAACCTAACATTACTTCTTGTAAACTGCTTTTATTGCAGTCTAAGAAACTTTTATAGATTGAATTAGAAAATAAATTCTCAAGTATATTTTTAATTGAAGACAAATCATCTATTGTTTCAAATAAAGGTGTAATAGAAATATTACAAAATAAATTTCCACTATCATCTCTTCCCAATAAGCCCACAGTTTTTGCAATTAACATTACTTCTAAGATATGGCTAGCCTGATGTGTCATAGATACTATATAATGACCAAAAGCATCATGACTGACCTGATCTTTAATTAAAATCATAGCTTTAAAAACATTTACATTTTCTTTTAAATCATCAGAAAGAAAATCATAGCTATCAATAAAATTATTTTTTTCAGCAATCATGTCGCTTAGGATTGAAATCTTTTCAGTCTCATTCATTTTACAATAGTCTTGATTTCTTAAATTTTTTACAAAAGCATTAACAACTTTTGTATGTTTACTTGATTCCTCTCTTATATCAAGATTAACTAAAAAAAACCCAAATGTTTCAACCAACCTTATAAAGTCATTAAGACCAAATTCAAGTAAGACTGAATCTCCATCTTTTTTTAAAGAGTCTCGAATTATATATAAATTATTTAAAAGCTGTGTTGCACTAAAAAAAGCTTTTGGCCTATTTATTTGATCTTTTCCTTCTTCAATTTCCGAAATTCTTTTTAACGACTCATGCAAGCGATAACAAATGATTTTAAATTTTCTTCTATACGGCTCTTTAGGAAAATTAGTAGTCTCTTTATAAAAAGCTTCCTCTAAATATACAGAATCTTCTTCTAATGATTTTAAAAATTCCTCAGATTGACTCATCAATTGATGAGAATGAGTCATGAATAGAGAAAGTTCCTCTGCTCTTTTAATATATTCTTTTAAAACTGTTTTTGCATGCATGTAAACAGCTTTTTTTGTAACTTCTGAAGTAACATTAGGGTTACCATCTCTATCACCACCTATCCATGAACCAAATCTAAGAAAACTTGGAACCGTTATTGAATTAATACTTAATGAATCACAATAAATTCTCTTTGTTGCATTTTCTAAATCTCTGTACATTTGAGGGACAGCTTTAAAAAGAGACGTATCAAAATAATATAAACCATTTCTTACCTCGTCCACTACTGAAGGTTTTTTCATTCGAACTTCATCGGTTTTCCATAAAATCAATATTTGCGCTTCAAGTTTTTTAATTATTTCTTCTTGTTTTATTGATAATTCTCGATATGCATAAAGTTCAAGAATAGTTGCAAAAATTCTTCTCGTTGCCTCCATTTTGCTTCTTCGCATAGCTTCTGTTGGATGAGCAGTAAATACTGGAATAAATTGCAGTTTATTAAAAAGATTTTGCAAAGAATTTGTAGTAATGCCAAGACTTTTGCAATTTTTTAAAGTATGGTCGAAAGAGCCTTCCCACAAAGTTGATCCTGATTTTCCATGAGCTATTAGGCTTTCTCTATGAATATGCTGATAAGCTTCTTCAGCAACATTTACTAAAGAAAAATATTTAGAAAAAGATCTTACGACATTTTTAAGGGTGTCAGGTTCGAGCTTATCTATATAAGCTATAAGCTCATCATGTTGTTCTTGATTTTTATTTTCCTGAAAACTTATAAAACCTTTTCTAAGCTTTTCTACAATTAAATAAACCTCCTTCCCAGCATGGGCTATAATTGCGTTGCCTAAAAGCTTGCGCAAAAGAGCAATACAATCTTTTAATTGTGAATTAGTAATTGCATCATAATTTTTTAAAAAATTGCTCATGAATTATAAAATTGGGTTAAAAGGCTTATATCTTAAATAATATCATATCTTCTGTAAAAACTCACAAACGAATGATTATTTAAAAGTACAAAAAATTGTTTTAACTAAGTGTTTTATAATAACTTATAATATAAGATTTTTATATTTTCTTCGCTATTTTTGATTTCTGCCATTATTTGAAATTTTTTTCATATTTTTGTTTGGCAGGTATCACACCTCTAACGCCTCCCCTAGGATTTTCCATGTCACCGTATCTTCTTGGAATTAAGTGTAAATGCAAATGATATATTGATTGACCAGCATCTTTACCATCGTTTACACCAATATTAAAAGCACTTACCGTTGGGTCTAATTTTAAAATTTCATCTCTTTGAAAATTTAATATTTGGTTTACAGAAACTATTTCTTTTTTATTTATTTCAAAATAAGATTGAATATGTCTATGAGGAATTATTAATGTATGATATTTTGAGACGGGATAGTTATCTCGAATAACAAAAAAAAAATCATTTTCACAAATAATTTCTTTTTTATGCTCAGCTTTTTGAATCCTGCAAAATAAACAATCCATTAAAAATCAAATTCCTTTTTGCTAACTATATTTAATTTTATAAAACAATATAAAAAGTGATATAAATAAAGTCACTATATTAGCAATTATTATTGGAAATGACATTATTAATATTCCATAAACTAACCATAAGAAAACACCAACACTAAATACTAACCACATTGTAAGAGAAATATCTTTCGTACTTTTTGATTTATATATTTTTAATGCCTGCGGTATAAACGCAAAGGTTGTAAATAGTGCTGCAATGATACCTATCGATATTGTAAAATTTTCTATCATATTCTTATAAATTAATTAAAGAATGTTTTTTTTCTTTCAATTTATTGTCTTTAAAACTTACTAGGTAGGAATTTTTATTATGACCAAACGAGACAGCAGAAACTATTTTATTATTTTTTATATGTAATGCGCATTCACTTTCGATTGCATAGCAGCTATTTAAAACTTTATTTTTTAAAAATTTCCTTAAAAATATCTTGCGCTCACGTTCTTCATTATAATGTGGACAGCAGTTACCGGATACAAATCCTAAGCAATTTATAGTATTTAGCTCATCTGCCCAAGAGTCTGTAATTCCTTTTTCAAACCAACATATAGCACCTGCACTAACGCCACTCATAACAACTCCATTTTCATAAGCGCACTTTAATATTATATCAAAACCCCATTCTTTCCAAACTGCTAACATACTTTTTGTATTTCCTCCTCCTACAAATACAATGTCCTGCTTTTCAATAAGCTTTTCAAGATTTACAGTCCTTTTAAAAAAATCTAAATGTATTGGATTACAATTTAACTTACTAAATGTAGCATAGTAATTAACCTTGTAAACTTCATCATCACCAGTCGCAGTTGGTATAAAACATATATTAGGTATTTTTTTTGTGCATGCTTGATTTAAAATATACTGTTCAATAGCCCCATTACCAGCTCTTTTTCCAAAGCCACCACCACCAATTGCAATTATTTGTTTTTTCATTTATTAAAATTAATTAATTATCATTTTCCATAATTTTTTCCATGCATTACCTTTTATAGCTCTATTAAATACATATTTTGCATGGTTTTTATTATTTAAATAGGGATCTATTTCAATGCCCCATAATCCACTAATTTCATTTGGTAACATAGAGTATCTTATATCATCAATTCTGTTTGGAAATTTTTTTGATCTAGCAACATAACCATCAGAAAACCACTTAAAACGCTCAATATCTTTTGCTTGTTGTGAATTTACGTTTAATTCTGGAAACTCTTTTTTTATGTTAAGTATCTCAATTTCTGAGCCTTTATAAACTTTGGTATTAAATCCTACCTTAACTGCGTCGACAACAAAATTTGTTTTTGTAGTATATATAACTTTCCAAACCAGTAAATTAGCAAAGCTAGGTTTAGCATTAATTTTTATTAAATTATGACCTCTAGATAAAGCTAGATGTTTGCCAATATAGATGGCTCTATCATGTTGAATATAACCTACTAAAAAATATAAAAAAATCCAACACGTTGCTATATATATGTACAACTTTTTTTTTTTAAATATACTAAAAAAAATCAAAAATAACAGGGGTAATGTAAATAAAGGATCTATTATAGATATAATATCCCATGAGACTCTATAATTACTAAACGGCCAAAATAACTGCGTACCATATGAAGTGCAACTATCTATTAATCCATGGGTTGCGTAACCTGCGGTAGAAAAAAAATAAGTATTTTTAAAGCCAAACCCATATCGCTTAAGAAATAAATAGTAAAAAGTTATTGCACAAACTAAACCACCAATTGGTATAAAAACTATTGAGTGAGTAAAATTTCTATGAAATTCTAGCGCTAAGAATGGATCATTAGAAGATCTAATCAATATATCTAAATCTGCAGCCATTCCAGAAAAAAAACCTACAATTGCAGCACAAAACATTTTTTTTTTACTAGTTATCTGTTGTGCTGCTATTGCACCAACAACTCCTTGGGTAAGTGGGTCCATATATTTATATTAAAAGATTAATTTAGTTTTTTTATATCTATAAGTTCTATTCTAAGATTTTCTTTTTCATTTTTTTTAATACTGTTATACACCAAAAGATTTTTATGATCTTCAGAAAAAAAGAAAAAATTATGTTTATAATCATTTATATATTCCGCCGAATAACCTGTATATTTTTTATTATTTACCAGCATAGAAAAATTTTTTTTATAAATATAATCATATATTTTAAGATTTTTTTTTGAAACCACATTATAACTCTGTTGTGCTTCAGAAAACTGAAACATTAAAACTAACATCATGGCTATTGGGTCATATATTTCACTGCTAGCTTTTAGATCAAAACTACTATCTTTTTTAATAACTTTTGCATGATTTCTATTAAAAATTATTTCATAGTTATCTTTGGTATCTTTAAATATATACTTTTCTGCATATAGCTTATTATCCTTAAGGTTTAAATATGAAATTTCTTCTCTATATCCTCTGCCAGCTAAATTTGCTAAGACATTACCATTATATATTGTACTAGCAATTATCTTGTTATTTTTGTTTTTAACTTTTAATATCATTGTGCCTGCTTTTACGTTTTTATAATAAAAATTATAATGAGCCTCTATTTCAGGAATATAAAGGTTATCAGCATGAGAAAACGCTTGTGCAAATATTATAATACTTATTATTATTCTATTAATCATAAAAATAATTAAGTTTTATCTTTGTTTTTCTGAAATAAAAAATTTTTTACAATTTCTTTTTTCATTGCCTCAGAGAGTATTTTTTTTAATTCCACACAAGTGTACTGACTCTGTATGCTTTCTTTAAATATATCAACTGATAAAATATTATTTTGAAATTTTAATACTGAATTTTTTTGAATTATTTTTTTATTAAAGTCTTTTTCACTATATGAATCACCAAGATTATATTTATAAAGATTTTTTATATCTTTAATAAATATACTATTACCATAATTCCATTTATCTTCATCGTAGATTAAACCAATTATATTTTCGGTATAAATTAAAGTTACATTGTTATTAGGAATAAAATTTAAGGTAGATTTTATTTTTTTGTTTTTATTAATTAAATTACATGAATAAAAATTTCCAGAAGATAATTTATTTAAAATGTTATTTAAATTTTTTTTTTCTGTATACGCACTTTTTTCTTCGCAACTCATTAATACGATGCTAAAAAATATTATATATAAAATTTTTTTTAAATTCGGCATAACTAGTTTATAAATATTATATTTCCATTAAAAAAATTACTGTCTATAGCAATTATTCGTCTTTCCGAAACCACTTCAACTTTGTTCCATCATCCTTAGTGTAAATGCCTTCCCCAGTCTTACGACCATTCTTCCAAACATATTCAACCTTAGTACCATCGGCATAAGTATATGTATCTTGTCCATCAACATAACCATTCTTCCAACCAGCTTCATACTTATCACCATTGGGAAAAGTATGTTTACCTTGTCCATGTGCTTTACCATTCTTCCAACGTCCTTCAAACTTAGTACCATCGGCAAAATCCAAGTTTCCAGCACCGCTCCACTCTCCATGTTTCTATTCGCCAGTATAAGTTTTTACGCCTTTTCTCACTTCTGTTCCTGAGCATAAGTGCCATTGAGACGTAGGTTTAGAATCATCACAAGATGGAGGGGAACAACCTGCCATAAAAAATGTAAGAATGAGTAGTGCTAAATATTTATTCATAGCTTAACTATAATATAAAAATTTAATAATAAAAATAACATAATTAAAATAGAAGTTGATAGAACAACCCATCCTGGTTAAATAGTTTTTTATAATTATAAATTTATTTTAATAAAGGATAGTATTCGATAATAGCATGCTCGCCTGTATATGGTAGAAAACATCCACCTAAAGTCTTCATAACAAACTTTACAGTTATTTCATCGTCTTCTACTAAATTATAACCCAGTTCACCATCAGAAAAATCTACGGTTAAATCTTGTATTCCTGTTTTATCTATATTGAGAGAAACTTCTCCCTTATTAGGATGAACAACTGTACCACTCCATGTCATCCATCGATTTTTATAATGTTCTTCAAAAATATCCTTTTTTTTATCATCACTAAATTTACTATCACAACCTACCTCTCTTTCAAGCTGAGCATAACTTGCTAAACTAGTTAAGTACCGAGAAGGATCCTCTGAACACCCAACTAATAATGATGCAAATAAAAAATTTATAAATAGTCTTGTTTTCATATTAAATCTTTTTTTCTTGTTTCATAATTTAAATATAACATAATTTTATTTCTAAAAAATTACAAAATCGCTAATTATAATTATTGCACCGTTACAGAATGTTTTTGGTTGAACAGGGTAGTTATCGTCTTCGGCATATTGTGTTTGATGGGTTTTCTTAGTTTTCTTCTTTCTTTTATAAATTTATTTTATAGTTATCTCGGAGTCCAAAGACCAAATTGTAATTAGATTATGAATATCGCCTATATCATTTATTAGATAATAATGACCGTTATGTTCAGCAGGTCTGCTTTGATTTTTCCCTCTATTACTTCTTTTTTTTAAATGAACCAATCCTGCAATTGGACCAATTTCTAAATATTTTTTCATATATTTATTATATCTATGAATTATTTTTTCAACGTTAGAACACTCTGTTGCAGCATTATTTTTTGCATTGCAAATATCTCTTTGTATCCAATCAACGCCTGCAAAAACCTGCAAGGTAAATAAGAGTAAACAGATTGTGAGTAGTTTGGTTTTCATATTTTAATAATACGGATTTTTTGAAGATTGTAAGGTTTAGGACCGACCCAGCATGTCCAATGAAACTCACTCTACTGTTACAGATTTTGCTAAGTTCCTAGGCATATCAACATTAGTGCCTTTAATTATAGCACAATGATAAGCGAGAAGTTGAAGCGGTATTGTGAATAAAATTGGAGAAACTGGATTCATTGGAGCATCTATTTCAAAAACTTGAGAAATTTCATCATTTTTAAACCCAGATTTTTTATCAGCAAATATATATAGTTTTCCTCCTCTTGCTTTTACCTCTTCTAAGTTAGATTTTAATTTTTCCAAAACAGTATTATTCGGTGCAACAACTATTACCGGCATATTTTCATCAACGATTGCTAATGGCCCATGTTTTAATTCTCCGGCAGGATATGCTTCAGCATGAATGTACGAAATTTCTTTAAGCTTTAAGGCACCCTCTCTAGCGATTGGATAATGCGATCCTCGTCCTAAAAATAATGCATGCTCTTTATCAGAAAATACTTTCGCAAGATCTGCAATTTTTGAATTTAATAGTAAAGTACTTTTTATTTTTTGAGGTAAGCTTTTTAATTGCATACATAGGGATTCTTCGAGCTCTTTTGTTATTTCAAATTTTTTACCAAGCACAATTACCAGCAACATTAATGCGGCTAATTGTGTTGTAAAAGCCTTAGTTGATGCTACTCCAATTTCTGGACCTGCATGAGTAAAAATTGTCGAACCGCATTCTCTAGCTAAAGAACTTTCTGGAACATTGCATACCGCTATTGTTCCAACATAATAATCGGTTTTTTTAATCTCCCTTAATGCTGATAAAGTGTCTGCAGTTTCTCCAGACTGAGAAATACATATCAATAAAGTATCTTTTTGTACTGCATGTCTTCTGTATCTAAATTCACTTGCTATTTCTGCATGACACGGAATACCAGCAAGTCGCTCGAACCAATGTTTTGCAACTAGAGCTGCATGATAACTTGTGCCACATGCAATAATTTGTACTATTTTGAATTTTGACAAATATTCTTCTGCATTTGGACCAAGTATTTCTTTAGGCACTGAGTCATTAATTATTCTATCTTGTATAGTCGCCATTATGGCTTCTGGCTGCTCAAAAATTTCTTTTAACATATAATGTTTATAATTATTTTTTGAATTACTATCTAAAGATAAATTACTTTTTTTTACTTCTCTATGAATAATATTTTTTTTTTCATCATAAATTTTAACCATATCCACAGAAACTGTTGCTACATCTCCATCTTCTAAATATATAAACTTATTTGTATGCTTTATTAAAGCTTGAGGATCAGATGAAATATAGTTTGCTTGTTCGCCTAATCCTATCAACATAGGGCTACCTTTTCTTGCGGCTATAATTATTTCAGGATTATTTTTATCTAATATTCCTAAAGCATATGACCCTTTAATTTCTTTTAAAGACAAATAAACAGCATCTAAAATACTATGATGGCGTGAAAAAAAATTTATTAAATGGGCTAATATTTCTGAGTCTGTTTCTGAATATAAAATATAATCTTTTAAGAATTTTTTTTGTATTTCTAAATAGTTTTCAATAATACCATTATGAACAATAGCAATATTCCCTGAGATATGGGGGTGAGCATTTTTTTTTAAAGGTTTACCGTGCGTTGCCCATCGGGTATGTGCGATTCCAATCGTTGCACTTAATTTTTTATCTAAAGAATTGACTAGCTCTATTACTTTTCCTTCTTTACGATAACTATCTAATTTATCATTACTAATAACAGCTATACCAGCAGAGTCATAGCCTCTATACTCAAGATGTTTCAATCCATCTAGCAAAACATCTACGACATTAGCTTTCGCTACAGTTGCTATAATTCCGCACATTTATTTTATTTTTTCCAATTTTTCTTTTCTAATTGTCTTGATCTTGCTATCAACAGGCTATCCTTTTCTGAGTTATGTGTAATGGTCGAGCCTGCAGCTATTGTTACACCATCCTCTACAGTAATGGGTGCAATAAGCTGGCAATCAGAGCCAATAAATACGTTATTTTTAATAATTGTCTTATGCTTTCTAACTCCATCATAATTACACGTAATAACACCTGCTCCAATATTTACATTTTCTCCAATTTCAGAATCACCTAAATAACTTAAATGATTAGCTTTTGTATTTTTCTTGATGATTGTCGCTTTAACTTCAACAAAATTTCCAATACCTACATTTTCTTCTAAATAACAATTTGGCCTTATTCTTGCAAAAGGACCGATGATGCAATTTTTTTCTATTATTGAATCCTCTACAATTGAATAAGGTTTGATTTCAGTCTGATTACCAATAGTTGAATCTTTTATAGTAGTGTTAGATCTTATTTTTACATTGTCCCCTATAACTACTCTACCCTCTAAAATAATGTTCATTCCTAATTCAACGTCATCCCCTAAAGCAATGTCGCCATTAAAAAATATTGATTTTGCATCCAACATAGTAACTCCTTGCTCCAAGAATTTACTTCTAATTTTGTGTTGATATATTTGCTCTGTTTTTTCTAATTGAACTTTATCATTAACACCCAATAAATATTCAGAGTGTTTTGATAATAATGGAACTACTAATAATTTCTTTTTATTAGCAATAGCAACAATGTCAGTTAGATAATATTCTTTTTTTTTATTGTTATTATCAACTTCTTTTATTAAATTTTGCAATGTCTTTATATCACTATAAATTATTCCAGAGTTACACTCCTTAATATTTTTTTGCTCTTCGTCTGCCTCACACTCTTCAACTATTGATAAAATACGTTCTTCTTCAACATGTTCTCTAACTATTCTTCCATATCCTACAGGGTCTTCTAACTCTATTGTTAAAACCTTTAGCTGACTTTTTGGCATATGATTAATAAATCTATCTAGTAATTTAGAATCTATTAATGGTGTATCTCCATACAAAATTAATACTTTTTCATTTTCTTCTAAAGCCGGTAATACTGATTTAACAGCATCTGCGGTTCCTTTTTGCTCTTTCTGCAAATGCCAATTAATTTTATAATTACTAAAAAATTTTTTTATTTCCTCTGAATGCAGATTTACTACAATATTAACTGTTTTTGGTTTTAATTTATTCGCTGAAATCAACACATGCTCTAACATAGGCTTACCACCTACCTTATGCATAACTTTTGGTAAAGAACTATTCATTCTTTTTCCAATTCCAGCTGCAAGAATAATGACGTTTAGATTCATTAATAAAAATTTAAATTAGTTTATTGTATCAATTCTACTATGAGTTTATAAAATATACACAAAAACTATAAAATATAAAATATAACTTATTTGGTTTTCTTTCTGAGATTTTCGATCATTTTAAGCTGTGCTGCAGCCTGTGCAAGTTCTGCTAACGCTTTAGCAGCGTCTATTTTATCGCTTTTATCTGCCAATGCTTCTTCCGCTCTTTTTTTTGATTCTTCTGCTTTTGCTTCATCTAAGTCATTTCCACGCATAGCAGTGTCAGCTAAAATTGTTACTATGTCTGGCTGCACCTCTATAATACCCCCGGAAACAAAAAACGATTGCTCTTCACCTGTATCCGTAACTATTTTTATTTCCCCTGGTTTTAATGGAGAGATCAATGGTGTGTGTTTTGGATATATACCAATTTCACCTAAAGATGCTGATGCTATAATGCTTTTCACATTACTAGAAAATATTTCTTCTTCAGCGCTTACTATATCTAAATGCATTAATGCCATATATTTTTATAGAGCTTTTGCTCTCTCCTCAGCTTCTTCGATATTTCCAATCATATAAAATGCTTGTTCAGGCAAATGATCATAATCACCGTCGATTATACTTTTAAAGCCCTTAATAGTATCTTTTAATGAAACATATTTTCCTGCACTTCCTGTAAATACTTCTGCAACGAAGAATGGTTGTGATAAAAATCTTTGTATTTTTCTAGCCCTTGCAACCACTAATTTATCCTCTTCTGAAAGCTCATCCATTCCAAGAATAGCAATAATATCCTTTAGTTCTTTATATTTTTGCAATGTATTTTGAACTCGTCTTGCTACCTCATAATGTTCATTTCCAACTACTAATGGATCAAGTTGTCTACTTGTAGAATCAAGAGGATCTACAGCAGGGTATATACCTAGCTCTGCAACCTGTCTTGATAGCACAACAGTCGCATCCAAATGAGCAAAAGTTGTTGCAGGAGAAGGGTCAGTCAAATCATCAGCTGGAACATACACTGCCTGTATAGACGTTATTGAACCAGATTTTGTTGAAGTAATTCTTTCTTGAAGCACACCCATTTCTTCAGCTAAAGTTGGTTGATAGCCAACAGCAGAAGGCATTCTTCCTAATAGAGCCGAAACTTCTGTTCCTGCCAATGTATATCTATATATATTATCAATAAACATTAATACATCTTTTCCTTCGTCACGAAAATTTTCGGCCATTGTTAAGCCTGTTAGCGCAACTCTTAATCTATTTCCAGGAGGTTCATTCATTTGACCATACACTAATGAAACTTTATCAAGTACTTTTGATTCTTTCATTTCATGAAAGATATCATTC
>CAXNNI010000004.1:0-17003 GCA_964203715.1 Gammaproteobacteria bacterium | reverse complement strand
AATAAAATAAAAAAAAAACACGACCACCCAATTTGGTATAATATAAAAGATGATTCTTTTTTTTATTTTGTCCACAGTTACTTTGCTATCCCAATTGAAAATTCTATTGTGATTGGTGAAACAAAATATGGAAAAACTTTTTCTTCAGTTATTGCAAAAGACAACATTATTGCAATTCAGGGTCATCCTGAAAAAAGTTCTACTATAGGGCTACAATTTTTAAAAAACTTTATACAAATTCAATAATGATAATAATACCAGCTATAGATATCCAAAATGGAAATTGTGTAAGATTAAAACAAGGTGATTTTTCGCAAGAAACAATATTTCATCACAACCCACTGGCGATGGCTGAAAAATGGGTTGATCAAGGAGCAGAAAGACTACATATAGTAGATTTAGACGGAGCAAGATTGGGTAGCCCTATAAATATTGAAATAATTTCGAACATTTGTAGAAAACTATCAACTATACCTATTCAAATTGGTGGTGGTATAAGAGATATAGAAACTGCGAGACAATACTTAGATGCAGGAGCAAAATTTATTATAATTGGAACTAAAGCAGTTAAAGACCCTGATTTTGTTATAAATCTTTGTAGAATATTTCCAAATAAAATCATAGTTGGTATTGATGCAAAAAACGGTGAGGTTGCAATTGATGGCTGGAAATCTAATTCAAAAAAAAATGCTTTAAAATTATCTAAGCAATATGAAAATTATGGTGTATCTGAAATTATTTATACTGATATAGAAAAAGATGGCATGATGGGAGGTCTTAATATTGACGCAACTATAGAACTAGCAAAAAATGTTAACATACCAATTATTGCATCAGGTGGCATAAAAGATATTGAAGATATTCATAAAATAAAAAAGCATCCTAACTCTGGGATATCCGGAGTTATTATAGGGAGAGCTTTATATGAAAATAAAATAAATATAAATGAAGCAAAAAAAAATCTGTATAAATCATGTCAATAACTAAAAGAATTATACCCTGCCTTGATGTTGATAACGGAAAAGTTGTTAAAGGAGTTAAATTTGAAAATATCAAAGATGCAGGTAATCCTGTAGAAATTGCAAAAAGATATAATGATCAAGGTGCTGATGAAATTACTTTCTTAGATATTACAGCTAGCTCTAGCAATAGGAAAACTATATTAGATGTTGTAGAAAAAGTAGCCTCTCAAGTTTTCATTCCTTTAACTGTTGGAGGAGGAATATCCTCAATATCTGATATTAGAAATCTTTTAAATTCAGGAGCAGACAAAATAACTATTAATACAGCAGCTGTTAATAATCCAATTATAGTTACACAAGCAAGTGAAGCTGTTGGAAGCCAATGTATTGTTGTTGCTGTCGATGCTAAAAGAAAAATTAGTGATTCTAATGAAATAAAATGGGAGGTCTATACTCACGGAGGAAGAAACTCTACTGGAATAGATGCAGTTGAGTGGGCATCTAGAATGGAAATATTTGGCGCTGGGGAACTTCTTATAACTAGTATGGATAAAGATGGTACTCACGAAGGTTTTGACCTAGAATTAATTAAAACTATTACTAGCAAAGTAAATATTCCAGTTATTGCAAGCGGAGGAGTAGGGTCTCTAAAAGATTTATATAATGGAATAATTATTGGTGGAGCAGATGCCGTACTTGCTGCTAGCATATTTCATTTTGGAACATTTACAATTCAGGAAGTTAAAGAATATCTCCATAATAGAGGGGTTGGAGTGAGAATTTTATATGACTAAAATATTAGATAAATTAGATCTTATTTTAAAAGATAGAAAAAATAAAGATCCTAAGGAATCTTACGTTTCAACACTTTATCAAAAAGGTCTTGATCATACTTGTGATAAAATAAATGAGGAGTCATTAGAGCTAATTAATGCCCTTAAAAAAGAAAGTAAAAAGAAGATAATTTCTGAAGCTACAGATCTTTGGTTTCATACGCTAGTTTCATTAGCTATTAAAAATCTAACTTATCATGATATTTTAAAAGAACTAGAAAAAAGATTTGGAAAATCAGGTCATATAGAAAAAAAAAATAGAGGTACTAATTAAGTACAGGAGCAGGAAATGAGTGGAGTTAGCATAGGATCATTATTATTAATTTTTGCAATTGTTCTTTTGCTTTTTGGCACTAAGAAAATAAGAGATATTGGTAGTGATATTGGTGGTGCAATAAAAAATTTCAAAAAAGCAATAAATGAAGATAAAAAAGAAGATGATAAATAGGTAATAATTATGTTTGAATTTGGTTTTTGGGAGATTGTCCTAGTTCTTGTAGTAAGCCTTATCGTGCTTGGACCAGAAAGGCTTCCGTCTTTTGCCTCAAGTCTGGGATCTGCAATAAAAAAAATAAAAGATTTTGCAAATAACATAAAGACTACCATTGAAAATGAATCAAGATTAAATGATTTAAAAAAAATAATTGAAAAACAAAAAAAAGAGTTAGCGGAATTTGAAGATTCCACAGATCCAGATGAAAAAAGATAATTATTCTGTTTTCGGTCACCTTTTAGAACTTAGGTCTAGATTATTAATTATTATAACTTGTATAGTAGTTTGTATTCTTCTTTTAGCACCTTTTGCAAACACAATTTATAGCTTTATATCTCAACCCTTAATAAAAGCTCTTCCTGAAGGATCAAATATGATAGCTATTGATGTAGCTTCTCCTTTTTTAGCTCCATTTAAATTAATTTTATTTCTTTCTATATTTATTACTTTCCCTATATCCATTTATCATTTTTGGGCATTCATAGCGCCAGGACTTTATAAAAATGAAAAAAAATTCCTTGCACCAATTCTAATTTTTAGCATCTTATTATTTTATTTAGGGATAATTTTTGCTTATTACGTGGTATTTCCATTAATCTTTGATTTTTTTACAAATGCAGCTCCAATGGGCATTGTAGTTGCCACAGATATTAATAGTTTTTTAGATTTTGTTATCAAACTATTCTTTGCTTTTGGTTTAGCGTTTGAAGTTCCCATAATAACTTTTATGCTAGTATTTCTTGGTATTACAACTGCTGATTCTTTATCTAAAAAAAGACCATACATTGTAGTTTTGGCTTTTATCCTTGGAATGATTCTTACTCCCCCAGATGTTTTATCGCAAATTCTACTCGCCGTGCCAATTTGGCTGTTTTTTGAACTCGGACTTTTTTTATCTCATTTAATAGTAAAAAAATAAAAATAACTCAAAGACATATTAATTTGTTAAAATCTCTACAAATAATTTTATTAAATAATGCATGAAAAATAATAGTATCAATAGGGCGCTGCTAATTATCCTTGATGGAGTTGGGGTGGGACCTAACAATGATAATAATGGGTGGTTTCTTGCGAATACACCGAATTTAGATCTGCTTATGAATGAATATATATTTACTAGCATTGAAGCTTCCGGAGAAAGCGTCGGTCTTCCAAAAGATCAGATGGGAAACTCAGAAGTTGGGCATATGATTATCGGCTCAGGTAAAATTTTTAAGCAAGATCTTGTAATAATTAATGAAGCTATTGAAGATTTAAGTTTTTATAAAAATAAAACTATTTTAAATTCTATTCTTTCATCAAAAGATAATGAAAAGGATCTTCATTTGCTTGGTCTTGCCTCTCCAGGAGGAGTCCATTCGCATATAAATCATTTAATTGCTATTTTAAAAATATGTAAGTCCTATGGTGTATCACCAAAACTGCATTTATTTACTGATGGTCGAGATGTTGATCCAAAGTCTGCTCTTGAAATTTTAAATGAACTAAATAAATACATAATAGAATGTAATGCAGAAATTTATACAATAATAGGTCGATATTTTGCCATGGACAGGAATCTTAATTGGTCAAGAACTGCATTAGCTTGGGATGCAATAGTAAATAATAATGGAGAAAGAGCAAATGATTTTAAAGATGCAATTACAAAATCATACAATAATAATATTACTGATGAGTTTATAAAACCAAAAATTTTAAATTGCGCTAAACCTTTAAAAAAAAACGATTCTCTTTTATTTTTTAATTTTAGAAATGATAGAATGAGACAAATTTCCAGAGCGCTAAATGTAGAAAGATTTAATAACTTTAAGAGAACTAATAATAATACTGCCTACTCAATAACAACAATGACAGAATATGATCCATATTTTTCCTGTCCAATCATTTTTAAAACAAAACTACCTGAGACTACTTTAACTAAAATTATAAGTGATCTTGGATATAAACAATTCCATTGTGCAGAAACCGAGAAATACCCCCATGTTACTTACTTTATAAATGGTGGACGCGAAGACCCTTATCCAGGAGAAAAAAGAGTGCTAATACCATCTCCAAATGTAGCGACCTATGATTTAATGCCGGAAATGAGCAGCAAAGAAGTTGGTGAAGAAACTATAAGAGCTTTAAAGAATCCCGACTATAAACTCATAATTATTAACCTTGCTAATGGTGATATGGTAGGACACACAGCTAAAAAAAAGGCTATTATTAAAGCTATGGAAGAACTTGATGTTGTGATAGGAGAAATTGTTTGTCAAGCAATTGGGCTTAATGTGCCTACTCTTATAACTGGCGATCACGGAAATGTTGATGAAATAATGAATATAACAACCGGAAATCCTAATACTCAGCATTCAAAAAATCCGGTTCCTTTTATAGTTATTGATAAAAATAAAAAATGGAAACTCATTGATAAAAAAGGCGGTCTTTCAAATATTGCTCCTAGCATTTTAAAATTAATGAACATAGAAAAGCCAGCAGAAATGACATCGGAGTCTTTAATAGAGAAAATTAATTAAAAACAGAATCTGGGATTTCATTATTATTTTTTTCATTTTTATTACTAGGGTTTGGCAAATCATCAAAAACAAATGTTCCATCAATGCTTTCATCTTTTGTATTTGAGAAACTAATTCCTTCTTTTTTCTTAGAAAAAATGTAATCATCCTGATCGTTTATAACTTTATTAATTTCATCAAATTCTAGTGATCCGCCTAAATTATTTCTAGGCACTTGATTTTTTGCTAAACCTTTATGAAAACTAACAATTTCTTTAAAAGTTTCAAGCGCATATTGAAAACTTAAACCAGCTCTTATTGGCACATATGTTTGTTTACTTTTTTCATTAAGTCTAGTATAAATTTTTTTCTTTAAAACATTTCTATCAAATTCAGATAAGCCGTCTAAGCCGCCAACAATTTTTTGGGTAATATTTCCTTTTATATTAATTAATTTTGTACCAAAAAAAATTCTTTCCCTAAATTCTTCTTCTTCAACATCTACTTCTGATAATTTTATTGTAACTAAAACTTGTGCACACCCACTTTTGTTAGCATCGGACCCTGAATTAGCCATACCTTCTTTTGCGCATTCATGTTTAGTAAATTGTAATTCATCACTTTTTATTACGATATTTTCAACCTGCAGTGCACTTTTAAAAAAAACTTGGCGTTCCACCCGCATTTTTTTTATATATTCTTCATCTTTCTCGTCTGCATACTCATCACCAAAACTTTTATATATTTCATCTATTTTATTATTAGCTTTGATATTTTGGCTACATAAAGCAGTAACCTGCTCAGTGGTAAATCCTTTTTCGAGATAGTAGTTAATATCTTCTTTATTGCATGTTGCTATAACTGATGCTTGTAAAATAAAGTATATTATTGATATATCAAATGTATTTTTTAATATTCTTAAAAGTTTTTTCATCTTCTTTCCTGATTTTTATAGTTCTATATTACACTTACTATAAATATTTTTCACAAAAAAAACAGGCGCTTTCGCGCCTGTTAATATATTTAAACTAAAATAACTAGTTTAGAACATTGTTAAGAAACCTAAAGCAATGATTTCAACATCATTGTTAATAGTTCCTAAGCCAGTTCCACCAATACCAGTACCATAAGAACCAAAATTGTCATTGCTGACTTCAATGTAACTTAAAGATAGTTCGGTAGAATCACCTAATGCATAAAAAACACCAAATAACATTGTTTCAGCACCGGTCTCATTTTCTTTATTTGTTGACATGCCAGTAGCTTGCATGTCTAGATCATCAGCTTCTGCGTACATTAAACGGAAATCAATTTTTCCGCCAGGAGCATATTTAGCAGATACCATAAATGCATCACGGTCAAATTTAACATCTGATCCTGCAGTTACTGCACTGAATGTAGATGCAGAAAATCCAAAGTCTTGTAATACAGTTGTAGAAACATCTCTGAATTCATACTCAACATTTTCCCACATCGCAGCAAGTGTTAATTTACCGCTGGTGCCTAAATCAACAATATAACGTCCAGCTACACGAAAAGATTCATCGCTTGATTCTCTCATTGCATCACCCGCTGTATCACCTAATGTAGCAGCAGCCCAGTCGTCATGTTTTTGCCATGTTACAGCAGCCCATAATGGACCATCTTCATAAGCAATACCTGCTGAGTAAATAACTGGATCTTGTACCGAAGTACTACCAGAACCACCGGTTGTTGTTGTTTCATCATTGTCGCCTACAGTGTAAGCAGCTCTGTATGAGAATTTACCAGTTGATCCCATGTACTGAATGTTTTCTTCTTGTCTTCTATTGAAACCTTGGTTATAAGATCCCTTGGTAGATGTTGAATAGTTAAAACCATTGAAATCACCAACATTATAAAAGATTGTGTGAGCGCCAACAGAACCCATAATGTTTGTATGAGAAGCATTACCTGCGTCATACCATGGATCTACCCAGCCAGCTACCATTTCATTGTATGGTAGTAACCATGTAGCCATCATTATTTCACCGAACGCGCCAGAAATACCTACTTTAGAGTTACGGTTACACCAACCACCTTGGTTTCCTCCATAATCATTTAAATAAGTAAATTGTTCACAACGCCATGTTACTTTCAAGCCTTCAATGCCTGTGTCTACGAAACCTAAAAAACCAATGTTCGCAGCATTACCTCTAATTTCAGAATAATCACGATCATTTAGTTCAATAAACTCGTAGGTATGGTTTTGCCAGCCGTAAATAGTGATTGGATCTCCATATTTACCAACACCACCACCGCCCCAGCCTGCATTTGCAGTAACAGGAAGCATGGCCAATGCCCCAGCTAACATACTTGCTAAGATTTTTATTTTCATTAGGACTCCTAATAATTGTCTTAATTAATTATAGGAGAAGTAAAACATTTTCTTCTCCACTTGTTACACTATCTAATTTTCTATTGTTGCAATGTACTTCAATATAAATAAAATACTTATTGAATATAAATGCTGACAACAGATATCAAAATAGTATACCCCTGCATTACAACAGGTTTCATAATTTTCACCTTTCTTATTAGGCAAGTCAACAAAAAAATATCAACATATCTAATATATTTGTAATATATTCAATAAAATATAAGCATTCTCTAATTTAGTTTATTATTGTTTGTTGATGAAATTAATATATTATTTTCAATAAAAAAATATATACTTTCATGAGTAAATTTTTTAATAGAGGCACTAAAACCCCTAAATATTTATGAAATTTTTGTTATAATATTGTTTTTCCAAAATACTTATGAAAAAAACCTCTCTATTTCTTCTTATTTTTATTTATGGTTGTGGTCTCTCCTCTCCAGAAATAAATCCCCCAGATACGAATTACAAAGAAGCCCTTAACGACAATTTTAATGGTTACGCTTCTCATGATAATAATACTGAAATTTGGAACGGCGCAAAAAAATTTGTATCATGCATTAATCAACTTGAGTGCGATTTTCTTTGGGATATTGCTAAAGAGTGGATAACAAAAAAATCAAATTATCGTGGAACGCTTTTAACGAATACTACAAACTTATTGGTGACTAACCCAGGCACAAAAAAAGAAATATTAGATCAAATTTCTTTTGAAGTAGCTAAAATTCCCAATAATAATAAAGAAAATATTATAAAAATCTCTGCTAAATGCTCAAAAAATTGTAAGAATTATGTAGACTATGAATATTTCGCATTTAACAATTATCTAAGAAAACACTTATTAGCCTATAGAGATGGAGCTATTACTTATAATAAAAACAGTCAAGCTACTGAAGATTCATCAATAAAAAATACAGACCCCTTAAACAAGCTAGACATAGATGTCAGCGATTTGACAAATCAAACAAATTTATATGAACTAGATGAAAATTTACTAAAAAATAGAGTAGAAATCAAAGTAAATCAAAAAGAAAAATATTTTGGTAAAGTGTCTGAACAGTTGATAAGTAAATATTCTTGTAAAAATCCTAGCAAAATAAGTCTTTTAAAAAAAACTGGCGATAAAGAACTATATGAAGTTTCTTGTATTAAAGAGGTTAAAAGAATGGTCTTCGATTGTAATGCCGAAGGTTGTGAGGTTCTTCAATGATAAAATATATTACTTTCTTTATTTTAACTTTAAGTTTTATTGGATGCTCTTCTTCAAAAACAGCTGATATAAAAGAGTGGTTAAAAGAAGGAACAAAAGAATATAAAGAGACTTCTAAAAAAATAACTGAAATAAGCAGATCTTCAATTAAAGATTTCTTAATCAAAAATGGATGTGTTAACGGGTCAAGCGCTAAAATAATTGAAACTAAAGACAATGATTTTTTATTATACGAAGTTAACTGCGTTAAAGATGCAAAGAAATTTTTAGTTAAATGTGACAATAATAGTTGTGTAAAATAATATTAAAAATCAATATTAAAAAACTTAAGTTCACTAATTACTTCTAGGAGGAACAAACTTCCACAAACATATCACCCATATAACACAGCAAAGATAAAGAATCGTGAAGAATTCGACTGGTAAATCCCAATAAAGAATCTTACTGATTTGATCCGCCCAAAATGATTCAGGGGCGGTGGTTTTACGAAGAAAAGACTCTAAGGTAGTTAAAGGACAGGTTATATGAAAAACAGCTTCCACGGAAATAAACACCATGAGCCCAGCATGTATTTGTCTGAAGCGTCTTGCTTGTACCCATGACCATTGCCAGTATGATCCAAGTGGTATCAAGAGCATACCAAATACCAAAAAAGCGGCAATACCAAAGTGCACATACAATACAAGATCAGCCAAAAACGTCATCAAATAAGTATATATAATTTACATTAAAGGAATAATTAATAATGCAACTATACTGAGTATCTTAATTAGCGGATTAATAGCAGGTCCAGCAGTATCCTTGTATGGGTCGCCAACAGTGTCACCAGTAACCGCTGCTTTGTGTGCCTCAGATCCTTTGCCACCATGTTTGCCACTTTCGATATATTTTTTCGCGTTATCCCAAGCAGCGCCACCTGTGCACATTGAAATTGAAACAAAAAAACCTGTAATAATTGATCCCATAAGCAAACCACCTAAAGCTTCAGGCCCAAGGAATATGCCGACCATAATCGGAATAGAAACAGAAAGTAGCGATGGAACAACCATCTCTTTAATAGCAGCCGAAGTAAGTATATCAACTGCTTTAGCATAATCAGGCTCTGCTTCACCCGTCATAATTCCTTTAATAGTTTTAAACTGTCGTCGCACTTCCTCTACTACCGCGGATGCTGCACGACCAACAGCTTCCATAGCCATTGCAGCAAATAGGTAAGGAATCATGCCGCCAATGAAAAGACCAATAACTACCATTGAATTGCTGAGATCAAATAAAGTCGCTAAGCCATAATATTCCAGTTTATAGATGTAATCAGCAAATAACACTACAGCTGCAAGGGCAGCTGAACCAATCGAATAACCTTTAGTTACTGCTTTAGTGGTGTTTCCAACGGCGTCTAAAGAATCCGTAATATTTCTCACACTGTCTGGCAAGTCTGCCATTTCTGCAATACCTCCAGCATTATCAGTAATTGGACCGTAAGCATCTATGGCCACAATAATTCCAGCCATGCTTAACATAGAAGTAGCTGCAACGGCAATGCCATATATTCCTGCAAAAGCATAAGAAGTATAAATTGCTAAACAAACAGATAGAGCAGGAAGAACTGTAGATTTCATTGAAACAGCAATACCCGTTATAATATTCGTTGCATGTCCTGTTTCAGATGATTTTGCAATATGCCTTACTGGGTTAAATTGCGCACCAGTATAATATTCAGTAATCAAGACAAGGAGGCCAGTGAGAATTAAGCCAACAATTGATGAGCCAAATATTCCAATATTAGAAATAGTTTGCTCTTCGGTGTTAATACCATCTGGAAACACATTAACGGTTACATAATAAAAAGAAATCGCAGATAAAATTCCTGCCAAAGCGAGACCTTTGTATAAAGCAGGCATAACGTTTGTCATTTTTACATTTGCTTTTACAAAAAAACAACTAATAATAGAAGCCACAATTGAAACCGAACTTAAAGCAAGAGGGTACAATATTTTATTAGCAGTAGAGTCTAAAATTATTAAAGATCCCAACACCATAGTTGCAATAATAGTGACGGCATAAGTTTCAAAAAGGTCTGCAGCCATACCAGCACAATCACCGACATTATCTCCGACATTGTCTGCAATCACAGCTGGGTTTCGAGGGTCATCTTCTGGAATACCAGCTTCGACTTTACCTACTAAATCAGCTCCAACATCAGCCCCTTTAGTGAAGATTCCACCTCCAAGTCGAGCAAAAATAGAAATTAATGAGGCGCCAAATGCTAAGCCGATAAGTGGATTAAGGTCTTCAGTAACAGTTAATTTATCTCCACCCAAGTATGCATAAAAACCAGAAACACCAAGTAACCCTAATCCCACCACAAACATTCCAGTGATGGCGCCTCCTTTAAATGCGACATCAAATGCTTGAGGTAAGTCTTTAGTTGCAGCTTGGGCAGTTCTTACATTTGCACGAACCGAAATATTCATGCCGATAAAACCACAAGAACCAGAAAGTATTGTGCCAACCAAGAAACCAAGCGCGGTTTTTTGATCAATAAAATAACCAATTAAAATAACTAAAATAATACCAACAATTGCAATAGTTTTATATTGTCGAGCTAAATATGCAGAAGCGCCTTTTTGGATCGCTAGTGCTATACTTTGCATTTTTGCATTTCCGTCGGATAAATTAATAATCCATTTAGATGTTATTAATCCATAAAGCAAAGCAAAAATCACAGCTATGAAAGCTAAATTAATTATAAACATAGTTTTTCACACGCTTTTTTTGCTATTTAGCCACTTAATAATTGGATCAAAATATTGTCTATCTAGGTCGGTTTTTGCTGGCGCCATTTCATATATACCTAAACCTTTTTCCGCTGCTTGAATATAATTTTGACTATCACGCACCATAGTTAAAAAAGGAATTTTTTGACTTGCTAAAAAAGCATCTAACTCCCAGTATATATTAGTGTAATCTCTACCTCTATTTGCAACCAAGGCGATTTTAGATTTTTTCCCTATAACTCTTGAATGTTTTTTCATATTTTTAATGAAATCAGATGCTGCTCTTATATCTATTGGCGAAGGAAGTATTGGTATAATTACACTCTCAGCTAAGTTTAGAACTTTTGTTAAAGCTTGGCCTTGAAGACCAGCTGGTGCATCAATTATTTTATAATCGACTCCCCTTACTTGCTCTCCGTATCCCTTAACGCCAGTTATCGGGTGTTTCCCTGATGACCGAGCTTTAAGCCAGCTTATAGAGCTTTCCTGAGGATCTAAATCTACAAGTGCAACCCTATTGCCTTTATGAGCATAATAGCTTGCTAAATTTGTTGCTATGGTAGTTTTGCCAGAACCTCCTTTTGAATTTAGTACTAATATCTTTCTCATATATTTCTTATAATTATATAATTTAAAAAATAAAGCAAATATTTTAATTATAACTATAATCATAATAGTAATAGCATAGTTATATAATTTAAGGAGAGAATAAATGGATTTTATCATATTTGGATTTGTTGATAATTTTGTTCTAATAATAGGTATTTACTTCAGTTACACAAAACTGGAAGTCTATTTAGAAAAAACATTTAAAGTTACAAAAATGAGCCCGTTAATAATTTCAAGTATAAGTGCTGGCCTTGGAAATACATTTGGCGACGCCATGGGTTTTCTAGTCACTGGAAACTTTAATTTTATGGGACTCACTATCACTGGTTGCTTGCTCGCTATGACTCTTATTCCGCTAATTGAAAAATTTAAAAAATAAAAATCTTATGCTTACTTAATTAAAATACATTTTATTAAATGTTAAAAATAGCTACAATTGGCGCATGATCAGAAGGACGATTATTTTTTCTTGGCTCAACATCTATATAGCTTGATTTGCATTTTTTTGAAATGTATTCGTTTGTTAGCAATAAATCAATTCTTAAGCCCAAGTTTTTTCTAAAAGCTCCAGAACGATAATCCCACCAGCTAAACAATTCTTTTTTTTGCGAAAAAATTCTAAAGCTATCACTAAAGCCAAGATCAAGTATTTGTTTGAAAGCCTCTCTCTCGTTTTTACTGCATAAAATTTTATCTTTCCAGTCTTCAGGGTTATAAACATCCTCATCAGTAGGCGCTATGTTAAAATCACCTAGCACAACATAATATTTTGTTTTTTTTTGATCTTTTTTAATAAAAGAAGTAATTTCTTTTAGCCAAGAAAGTTTGTACTCATATTTTTCAGATCCAATTTCACTTCCATTTACGACATATAAATTTAAAATTGACAAATTGTTACTATATCTTGTTAATAAAAATCTTTTTTGATCTTGCTCTTTATTATCAATAAATTTAACAGTATCTTCAGCAGGCTTTTTGCTAATTGTTGCAACTCCATTATATGTTTTTTGTCCTACATATTCACAAAAAAAACCGGCCTCTTCGATTTCTTTAATAGGAAAAAATTGATCTTCAACTTTTGTTTCTTGGATCGCCAAAATATCAATATCATTTTTGTCAAACCAACTAAGCACTTGGGGAAGTCTTACTCTCAAAGAATTAACATTCCACGAGGCTATTTTCATTTTAAGCCTAAACTATTTATTAGTGGCTCTATTTTTGGCTCTCTACCTCTAAAATCTACAAAAAGTTCTAACGCAGGTTTTGAGCCTCCTTTTTCAAGAATTTTTTTCATAAATTTAGATCCGATTTTTCTGTCAATTAAATTTTTTTCCTTAAAGGCCATAAAGGCATCTGCAGATAATACTTCTGCCCATTTATAACTGTAATATCCAGCAGCATATCCTCCAGAAAATATATGAGCAAAGCTATTTTGAAATTTATTATTTTTATTTATTGGCATTAGAGAGGTTTCTTTTCTAACTTTTCTCAAAACATCGTCTGCTAATCTTAGTTTGTTACTACTTTTGTTCATATGAAGCAAAAAATCAAACAAGGAAAACTCTATTTGTCTTATTAAAGCGATACCACTGTTATAATTTTTTGCAGATAATAACTTTTCAAACAAAATATTTGGAAGTTTTTCTTTTGTTTGGTAATGAAAAGCGAAAGTATCAAGAACTTTTTTCTCCCAACACCAATTTTCCATAAATTGGCTAGGGAGCTCAACTGCATCCCACTCAACCCCGGAAATACCTGAAATGCCTGCGAAATCAACTTTTGTTAGCATATGCTGAAGACCATGACCAAATTCATGAAATAAAGTTTCGACATCATAATGATTAAAGAATGCTGGGCTAGTTTTAGTAGGAGGACTTGAATTGCAAGTAATAAAAGCCACTGGGCTTTGAATAGAACCATTTTTTTTTAATCTTCTCTGGACACACTCATCCATCCATGCCCCGCCTCTTTTATTTTGTCTTGCGTATAAATCAAAATAAAAACTACCTCTTAAACTTTTATTTTTATCATAAATTTCAAACAAGCGAACATCAGTATGCCATATATCTTTTGTTTTTTTTTCCTTAACTTTAATTCCATAAAGAGATTTAACTAATTTAAATAACCCATCTATTACATTTTCAACAGTAAAATAACTCTTCAGTTCTTCTTGCGAAAAACCAAAATTTTCTTCTTTATACTTTTCTGCAATGAATGCAAGATCCCATGGCTGAAGATTTTTTATTGCTAATTTTTTAGCAGCATATCTTTTTAAGACAGTTATTTCTTGTCTAGCTTTTTTTAATGCTTTATCTTTAAGGTTATTCAAAAAAACGATAACGTCATTGCATGATTTTGCCATCTTGGTTTCCAAAGAATATTCCGCATAATTTGAATAACCTAAAATATTTACCATATTTTGTCTTAAGAATAAAATCTCTTCTATTACTTTTGTATTATCCCAGCTTCCCTTAACAGGAAAGTTACTCGAAGCTCGACTTGCATAAGCCAAATACATCTTTTTCCTAAGAGCTCTGTTTTTTGCATAAGTCATAATTGATACATAGCATGGCTGATCTAGCGAAAGAGTAAAACCTGTCTCATTTCTGCTAGAAGCAAACTCTCCTGATATATCCATGGCGTTTTGAGGCAAACCTTCTAAAAATTTTTTTGTTTTAAAATTTAAAAACCACGAATTTGCTGAATCTAATATATTTTGTTCAAATTTTGCTTCTAACTGAGCAAGCTTTAATTTACAGGCCCTAAATTGTTTTCTTTTTTTTATATCTAGATGAACACCAGAAAGCTTAAATCCCCTTAAGATATCTAATATTAATTTACGCTGACAAGAATTTAAATCTTTTTTTTCTTCATCAAAATACTTTTGGTATTGCAAAAATAGTTTTTTATTTTGACTTACTTGACCATAATGAGTGGTTAATAAACTAAGACATTTTTCATATTCTTTTCTTATTTGGTGATTATTCATAACAGAATTTAGATGCCTTATAGGGGCCCATACTTTTGATATTTTATCATCAGCTTCCTCTATTTTGTCTATAAAATTTTCCCATGTTAACTTATCAATGGTTTCAATTTTTTTTATTAATTTTTTATTTTCCTGAATAAGATAATGAATGGCTATATACATATCTTTATATTTCATTTTTAAAAAAGGTGGAAAACTTACGGTTTTTAATAAAATATTATTTCTTATGTCCATTTTACTCTCTATCTAGCCCCTTTATTTTTTTTATATATCAATATTAATTGCATAATGAGCATTTTCTTCAATAAACGCTTTTCTTGGAGCCACATCATCCCCCATTAAATCTTCAAAAGTTTTTTCTGCCTTAGCTCTATCTTCTTCTGTAATTTGTATCAAAGTTCTTTTTTCAGGATCCATGGTCGTTTCCCATAATTGGATTGGGTTCATTTCCCCCAAACCTTTATATCTTTGAATTGAATATCCTTTTTTCGCTTCGCTTATAAGCCATGCAAAAGTATCTAAAAAATTATTTATTTTGATTTTTTTTTCTTGTTTAACTAAATATGAATCTTCTTTTAACAAAGCCTTAGACATATCAAAATAATCAAAATAATTTTTATAATCTTTTGAAGCAAAAACACTAAATTTAATAATGTTTTTCTTTTCTATACCTGCTTCTTCATAGGCTATTTCAAATGACGCTGGTTGTATAAAATTTAAAAAAATTATCTTTTGATTAAGCGATTTTAAAGAAATTTCTTTTAAACACTTTTCTATTTTTTCGTTATTAGCACCAAACTTAGGAATAGGTCCTTCAGACAACAAGGAGACAAAATGCTTACCGTAATTTCTAGTAAGTTTTATTTTTGCATTTTCTGCTTTCTGCGCATGTGTTATTAATAATTTTAAGTTATTGATTTCTATTGATTTTTTTTCTTTTTTTGAAGAAAAAATTTCAACTCCATCTAAGCAGTCCTTGGTTATAAAAGATAAAAGCTCATTGTCATCTTTTATATATTTCTCAGTTTTTCCTTTCTTAATTTTGTATAAAGGTGGTTGAGCAATATAGATATTTCCTTTTTCAACTAATTTTCTCATTTTTGAGTAGAAGAAAGTTAGAAGCAATGTTCTTATGTGTGCGCCATCAACATCTGCATCTGTCATTATTATGATCTTATGATACCTCAATAAAGCATAGTCCTCATCTGACATTTCTTTAGAGCCAAATCCACAACCAAGAGCTGTAGCTAAAGTTGCGATCTCTTCTGAAGCAAAGACTTTTTCATCTCTTTGTCTCTGTACATTAAGAATTTTTCCTTTAAGCGGAAGCACAGCTTGCGTTTTTCTATCTCTACCTTGTTTTGCAGAACCACCAGCAGAATCTCCTTCGACTATAAAAATTTCTGATAAAGCAGGGTCTTTTTCTTGACAATCTGATAATTTGCCAGGCAATCCCGCAACATCCATCACCTTTTTTCTCCTGGTCATTTCCCTAGCATTTCTAGCTGCTTCTCTAGCTTTAGCTGCCTCACTGGCTTTTGTTAAAATCAACTTTGCATCTTTTGGATTTTCTTCCAAAAATCTTTTAATACTCTCTGAAGCAATAGACTCTACCACGCCTTTTACTTCAGAAGAAACGAGCTTGGATTTAGTTTGCGACGAGAACTTAGGATCTGGCATTTTTATAGAAATAATGGCTGTTATTCCCTCTCTTGCATCCTCTCCAGTAATTTCTATCTTATTTTTTTTTGCTATAAATTCATTTTCAGCATAGTGATTTATAGCTCTCGTTAAAGCTGCCTTAAACCCAGCAGCATGGGTTCCTCCGTCAGGTTGAGGTATATTGTTTGTATAACAAAAAATATTTTCATTGTAGGCTCCTGTCCATTGCATAGCAATTTCAACTCCAATTATGTTTTTATTAGAGATAAAATATATAATATTTTTATTAATTTTTTCTTTTTTCTCATTTAAATTTTCCACAAATGCTCTAATGCCGCCTTCATGACAAAATTCTTCCGAGTTATCTGTCCTGTGATCATACAAACTTATCTTAATTCCTGAGTTTAAAAAAGAAAGCTCTCTTAGCCTCTTTGCCAAAATATTAAAATGAAACTCCGTATTAGTGAAAATCTCTTTACTGGGCATAAATGTAATCTTTGTGCCTGTTTTTTTTGTTTTTTCCCCTTTTAAAAGCTTAGAAATCGGATTGCCCATTGAATATGACTGAGTAT
>CAXNNI010000003.1:0-17232 GCA_964203715.1 Gammaproteobacteria bacterium | reverse complement strand
GGGAGACTTAGATACTGCGTTAGCGATTAGAACAGCTATAATAAAAGATAATTTAATTCATTTACAAGCCGGTGCTGGTATAGTTTATGATTCTATTCCTGAAACTGAGTGGGAGGAAACGATGAATAAAGTTATGGCATTATTAAAAGCAGCTAAAGTTAATGAGGTCGATAAATGATATTAATGATCGACAATTATGATTCATTCACATACAACATTGTTCAATATTTAGGTGAACTTGGAGCAAATGTAAAAGTTGTTAGAAACGATATGTTATCTATTAAAGATATTGAATTAATAGAACCAGAAAAAATTGTTATATCTCCAGGTCCATGCACACCAAAGGAAGCAGGAATTTCTATAGAAACTATAAATTATTTTCACAGTAAATTACCTATATTGGGAATATGCCTTGGGCATCAAAGTATTGGCGCTGCCTTTGGTGGCAATATAATAAAAGCTAAAAAAATTATGCATGGTAAAACTTCTTTAATCCATCATAACCAAAATTATATATTCAAAGACTTGCCAACTCCTTATAGAGCAACTAGGTATCATTCTTTAGTAATTGAAGAAAAAACTATCCCTGATTGTCTTGAAATAATTGCGGAAACTAAATCAGAGGATCAAAGTGATAACGAAATAATGGCAATTAAGCATAAAGATTTTCATACGTATGGTTTACAATTTCACCCAGAATCAATTATGAGCGAGCATGGACATCAAATTTTAAAAAATTTCCTTGAAATTAAATGAATATAAATGAAGCAATAGAAAAATTTTCTTCTGGAAAAAGTCTGAAAAAAAGTGAAATCAAAGAAGTATTTCTAAGTATTATGAATAATAAATGTAATGATGCTGAAATCATTGCATTCCTAATGACACTTAAAACAAAAGGTGAAACTGTCAAAGAAATAGCAGGAGCAGCCGAAGTTTTAAGAGAGATGTGTCAAAAGTTAGAATTAAATTCAAATCAATTATTAGATACTTGTGGTACAGGTGGAGATAGCCAAAATACTTTTAATATATCAACTGCTTCTGCAATTGTTGCAGCAGCAGCTGGGGTTAAAATTGCAAAGCATGGCAATAAATCCATATCTAGCAAATCAGGAAGTGCAGATCTTTTAGAATACGCTGGTATAAATATTGATTTAGATGAAGAGCAAGCTAAAAAATGCTTTCATGATAATGGCATAACATTTATGTTTGCCCCAAAATATCATAAGGCTATGAAAAGTGTTTCTGCAGTAAGAAAAAGTATTAAAACAAGAACAATATTTAATGTTTTGGGGCCATTATCTAATCCTGCAAATGCAAACTTTCAGATCTTGGGTGTGTATGATAAAAGCTTAGTTTTACCAATAGCTAGAGTGGTAAAGGATCTTGGGATCTTGAGAGCTATGGTAGTACATTCCGAAGAAGGTTTAGATGAAATATCTTGTGAAAAGGATACATACGTAGCAGAACTTAAAAATGGGGAGATTTTTGAATACATAATAAATCCTAAAGACTTTGGTTTTCAAATTTCCGCTCTTGAATCTTTAAAAGTAAATACTGTGGAAGAGAGTTATAAAATTTTTATTAATATGCTTAATAATAAAGACGAAGCTGCTGTTAATATTGTGAGTTTAAATGCAGGTGCTGCTATTTATATTTCTGGTATCAAAGAAAACCTAAAGAATGGTGTAGAATACGCAAGAGAAATTATTAGTTCTGGTAAAGCTATGAAAAAATTCGAAGATATTAAAAAATCTATGCCTGAGAAGATTAAAAAACCAAAAATACTAGAAAAAATTTTAGAAAATAAAGCGAAAGAAGTTGCTGAGAGAAAAATAAAAATTTCAATTCACGATTTAAAAGAAATTGACTATATGAGTTCTTTAAAAAGAGACTTCAAAGGTGCTCTAATAAATAAAATTAGTCAAAACAAAGATGCTGTAATTGCAGAAATCAAAAGAGCTTCTCCTAGCATGGGAGAACTAAATATGAATATTATTCCCGCAAAAGTTGCTGCAAACTTTGAAGAAATGGGAGCTGCTTGTTTATCTGTTTTAACAGACGCAAAATACTTTAAGGGCTCAGGTGTAATTCTCGAAATGGCAAAAAAAGGATGCAGCCTTCCGGTATTAAGGAAAGACTTTATTATAGATGAATATCAAATAGATGAATCCGTAACAATGGGCGCTGACTGCATTCTACTTATTGTGTCTGCCTTAGAAAAAGACTTAATGAAAAGACTTTATGAAGCTGCTAAACAAAGAGATTTAGACGTAATAGTTGAAGTGCATGATCATAGCGAGCTTGAAGCTGCACTAGAAATAGAATGCGATATCATTGGTATCAATAATAGGAATCTACATACTTTTGATGTTGACTTAAATACAACGATTAATTTAATAAAATATATAAAAAATGATCAGCTTGTAATTGCTGAAAGTGGTATTCATACTCGAGATGATGTAAAAAAAATGAACTTCTGCGGAATAAATACTTTCTTGATAGGTGAA
The DNA here is from genome assembly GCA_964203715.1 of Gammaproteobacteria bacterium. GTDB lineage: Bacteria > Pseudomonadota > Gammaproteobacteria > Poriferisulfidales. The sequence goes on along the minus strand of CAXNNI010000003.1, from coordinate 14,725 downwards.
TCATTTATGACCGCAGAAAATCCGATAAATAAATTTAAAGAATTATTTACAAAATAAATTGAAAATTGTAATTAAAAATTGTTCACAATGTGGTTCAGATAAAATAGAATTTGCCGTCCCTCCTGGTGACAACAGAAATAGATATATCTGTAAAAACTGTGGTTATATTCACTACCAAAATCCAAATATTGTTGCAGGCTCTATCTTAGTATGGGATAACAAAATCTTATTATGCAAAAGAGCAATTGAACCAAGAATTAACTGCTGGACATTACCCGCCGGCTTTCTAGAAAATGAAGAACCTCTAGAAACAGGAGCAGCGAGAGAGTGTATTGAAGAAGCAAATGCATATTCAGATGATATGAAAATTTTTTCTATATATAGTTTGGTGCATATTAATCAAATTTATATTATGTATTACGGAACTTTGAAAGACGGAAAACACAGTGCAAACTTACAGGAATCTTTTGAAACAAAATTATATAATAAAAATGAAATCCCATGGGATGAATTAGCATTTCCAATTATTACAGAGAATCTAAAATTATTTTATGAAAAAGAAAAATCTGATACACCTTATACCGGGATCGTTGATAAGATTAATAACAAGTATATAATCACCCGAAAATAGTTAATGAATATTAATGAAAAAGAATCTTATTGTCCTTATTGCGGAGAAAATATATCTTTACTAATCGATTGTTCAATAGAAAATCAAGAGTATGTTGAAGATTGCCAAGTTTGTTGCAGGCCAATCTTAATTAATGTAGAAATTAATTATGATGGAAATATACTCATGAATACTAGAAGAGAAAATGAATAATGAGCTTAACTTTAATTCTCACAATAGCGCCACCTTTACTCATTGTAACTTACATAATTATGGCTGATAGATTTCCAGAGCCGCCAAGCTTATGCATTAGTACTTTTCTTTTAGGTTGCATACTATGTGTTCCAGCTGCATGGCTTAACAGTTATTTTATCTCAGATTTAAATTACGCTTATATAGCTGGCTTTACAGAAGAAACATTAAAATTTTTCGCTATTTATTTTTACATTAGTACAAAAACAGATTTTGATGAACCTATGGATGCTGTAGTTTATGGCACATTAATTTCTCTTGGATTCGCAACACTTGAAAATTTTCAATATGTCTATAATTCCAATTTCGACAATCCGAATTTTATTGCAATCCTAAGATCTTTTACTGCAATACCACTTCATGCTTGTTGTGGAATAATCATGGGTTATTATTTTGGTCTATATATATTTAAAGATAGATACAAATTAAATCTTTTGAAATCTTTAGTTTTTGCTATAGCTTTTCATTCTGCCTACAATTATTTTGCGACTAGAAATATTTTTTTAATGTTTATAGTTTTAATAATTTTAATAATATTTGCTAAAAAACTACATAAGATATTAAAAACTAAACAACTATCTCTACAAAATTAAAAAAAATCTATAGTATTCACTTGATTTCTTTCCATTCATCTATGAAAGGATCTTGAAATGTAGCCCAGTGCTTTTTTCCTTGTAATAAATCATCATCAGACAACAGGCATGCATCTAATGCTTTAGTAACTTGTTCTTTATCTAAGCCTTGGCCAATGAAAACTAGTTCTTGTCGCATATCACCAAAAGGTTCTTCCCAACTTTTTTGAATAAAATCCAAAGAGTCTTGATCTTTTGGCCAACGCTCTTTGGGAACAGCTTTCCAAAACATACCTGCAAACCCATAGCGCGCTATGCCACCCGCTTGACTCCAGGATCCTGCAAATTGTGGCCGTGTAGCGAGCCAAAAATAACCTTTGGAACGAATAAGCTTTCCAGAAAGATTTTTTCTATGTAGAAAGTTAAAAAACTTTTGCGGATAAAATGGTTTTCGTGCTTTATAGACAAAACTACTAATACCATATTCCTCTGTTTCTGGTATATGCTCCCCACGCATTTCCTTCAACCAACCTGGTGCTTGCGCGGCTTTATCAAAATCAAATAAACCAGTATTTAATATTTTATTAATGTCAATTTCACCTTTCGCAATAGGAATTATTCTGGCATGAGTATTTAAAGTCTTTATAATAGCAATTAATTTATCGATATCAGACTTAGCAACTAAATCTGTCTTGCTAATTAATAATACATCAGCAAACTCTACTTGTTCTACCAGTAGATCAGCAACACTTCTTTCATCCTCTTCGCCCAAAGATTCCCCAGCATCCTTTAAATATTTAGCTTCATCATAGTCCTTCATAAAATTAACTGCATCAATAATAGTCACCATAGTATCTAATTTTGAAACATCAGATAATGAAACTCCGTCTTCATCTGTAAAAGTAAAAGTTTCTGCCACTGGCAAAGGCTCAGATATGCCTGTAGATTCGATCACTAAATAATCGAAACGACCCTCTTTTGCTAGTTTATTAACTTCCAGTAATAAATCCTCCCTAAGAGTACAACAAATACAACCATTACTCATTTCAACTAACTTTTCCTCTTTATGACTTAACTCAACTTCATTTTTAATCATTGAACTATCGATATTTATTTCACTCATATCATTAACAATAACAGCAACTTTCTTACCTTGCCTGTTATTTAAAATATGCGTTAAGACTGTTGTTTTTCCAGCGCCAAGAAAACCTGAAAGAACTGTGACTGGTAATTTATGCATTTAGCAATCCGTTAATATAATTTAAATAGTATGTTATAATATAACATTTAAATAAATTTAAAAAGGAATAATTTTTAAGCGCTAATTTAAAATATTTTTTAATAATAATTTTTCTAAAATATTAACTATATTTGGTAAGAATTTAAAAAAAATTTAAGAATTAAACTAAATTAAAAAGAAAATTTTTCATAAACTATGATAAAACTATCTCTGGTTTGGTAATTTTTTTTTAAAAATCGAAAAATTTTCAAAACAACACTTTATTTTTAATATTAATTGTAGAATTAATCTATAAAAGCTATTTCTTTAATATATAATTCGGCTTTATGATCTCTCCCAAATGCAACTAAACCAATTGACTTAATGCTTTTTGTATTTACTTTTTGTGCAATAAATGAGCCTGATTTTGTAAAATCAGATATAGGAATAATAAAGTCTCTATATTCATCATTTACAAAAAAAACTGCTGAATAATATTGCCAAGGTAAGAATGTTCCAGTGGTTCGAATATGAATAAAATATTTATGATTATTTCCTTTTGCAACTATCTTTATAAATTTTGCTTTATCTAATTTGACATTACTTAAATCGCGACGAATTTGGATAAAACCCCCGTTGTTTTCTGTACTTACTTTTCCAGATAGTAAGGCAACTTTTCCTTTATCACTATCCATATATACAACACTTCCTTTTGATACACCGCCCATAACATCATCTGCAATATATTCCCATATTAAATGGTTCTCAAAATTATCGGTAAAAATTTGTTCAGCATGGATTTGTTTTGACATAAAAAATACAAAAAAGAGTGATAAGAATTTTATTTTCATATGTTATTTATTTTACACATAATGGAGAATCTTTAACAAAATTATTTTTTGCATTCCATTCGCTTTGTGTAAATAAATGTAAAGATAATGCATGCATACCGTTTTCTAATTCATTTTTAAGAAGCTCATTAATTTTTCGGTGCCGTTGAATTAACTTTACATCTTCAAATTCATCAGAAACTAAAATAACTTTAAAATGTGACTCAGTATTTGGACCACTATGCATATTACTTTCGTTGATAACCTCAAGATATATTAATTCAAAGCTTATACTTAAAATTTGCTTTATTTTTTCTTCTACGCTCATTTATCAATCCCAAAAAAATTTAGATAATTTTGGTAAGTAATATCACAAATGTGATTATAAGATTGGTTTCTGTATTTTGCTACATATTTAGCAACTTCTTTGAGATAAACGGGTTTATTTAAATACTTCATTCCCGAAGTAATATCTGATTTTTTAGATGAAATATAAGGAGAAAGATATGGCGAATCTGTCTCTATCAATAGCTTATCATCTGGAATAATTTCTATAAAATCCCTTAAATGCTTGCCTCTTCTATCATCGCAAATCCAACCAGTTAGCCCTATATATAAGCCTAAATCTAGATAATCAATTAGTGCATTTTTATTTCCACAAAAACAATGTATAACAATATTATTACAATCGTTAACATGCTCCTTAAGAATACTATATACCTGATAAAATGCATCTCGCTCATGAACAAATAATGGCAAATTAGTTTCTTTTGCAAGCGATATATGATCAAGAAAAACTCTTTTTTGAACGTCCGGTGAAGAAAAATTTCTATTAAAATCAAGACCGCATTCCCCAATTGCCTTGACAAATTTTGATTTTGTTAAATTTAAAAGATTTTTATAACTCTTTTCATTCCACTTCTTTGCATTATGTGGATGATAACCTGAAGTTGCTATCAAGTTATACTGCTCTGCAAACTCAATTACTTTTTTACTTGTCTGCAAATCATTTCCAACTAATACCATTTTAGTTACATTATTTTTTTGCGCTTCTTTAACTATACTTTCTTCTCTATCAAAAAAAATACTATCTGTTAAATTTACACATATATCAGCTAAATTATTACTCATATCTGTTTACATAATTCACACTTAGTTCTATCAAAAGAATTAATAATTTTTTGGCATTTTGGGCACAATTCTTTGTAAGTTGGACTAAGATTTTTACCTAAAGTTATTCTATCATCAAACACAAAACATTCCCCATCCCAATACTTTCCTTTAGTTTCAATTAAATAATTGATTATTCCACCCTTTAATTGCTTAAAAGAATTAATACCTTCCTGAGATAAATATCCAAGTGCTTTTTCACATCTGATACCGCCAGTACAAAACATTACAACTTCACCCTCTAAATTTCTTAACTCTTCAACTTTATAAGCTAACTCATCAAACTTTAAAATATTTAAGTGTTTAGCTCTTTTAAAAGTACCTATATTAATTTCATAATTATTTCTGACATCCAATAATAAAATATTTTCCCCTAAATCTAACTTTTTCTCTAATTCTTTTGGCTCAATATAATTTTTTTTTATATTAAAAATATTATTAACCTCTTTTTTTATACTAATAATTTCAGGTTTAACTTTTATTTTTAATTTTCTAAAAGGTAACTTATACGATAAGGTATGCTTAAAAAAAATTGTATTAAATAAATCGTGTTCATAAAAAAAGTTTTCTATTAAATTTACAATATCTTGATTGCCTGCTAAATTAACATTAATTCCTTCTACTGAAACATAAATTGTTCCAAAGATATTTTTACCACTACATGCTATTTCTATTTGCTTAGCAATAATATCAGGAGATTCTATTTTAACAAATTCATAGCCAGTTGAATTTAAAAATACATTTTTACTTTCAGGCATTTAAAATCCTTCTGTTGAGGTAAATAATCCAACCCGTAATTCTTTTGCTGTATATATTTCCCTGCCGTCTACTGATAAAATTCCGTCGCCAATCCCCATAATAAGTTTTCTAGTAATTAATCTTTTAATGTTTATTTTATAAGTTAATTTTCTTGCACTAGGTAGTATTTGCCCTGTAAATTTTACTTCTCCTACCCCTAGAGCTCTTCCTTTTCCTGGATATTGCGACCACCCTAAATAAAAACCAACTAACTGCCACATTGCATCCAAACCTAAACATCCAGGCATTACTGGATCGTTAATAAAGTGGCAATCAAAAAACCATAGATCAGGGGTAATGCTTAAAGAAGCATCAATATAACCTTTGCCATATAAACCACCCGAAGAACTTATCTTAATGATTTCATCAAACATAAGCATTCCGTTACTTGGCAACTGTGCATTTCCCTCGCCAAACATATTTCCTTTTGCGCATTCTAATAGCTCATCGTACTTATAAAAATCTTTTTGTCTTTTCATTAATTATTCTCCGACTTAGCGTGTAGAATGATGGGTCTGAAATCTATCAAATTTTTAGCCCTATTTAAAGCTAATCTTAACTCACCAATATTATTAATAGAACTCATTCCAGTCTCTTTTACAACATCTTGGTAGTAATATATTGAGTCTCCATATATTAAAATTTCATTATCTTTTATTAAGCTTCTAATTTTTCTTAATTCATTTGGTAAAAATTGTGAATTCTCATTAGGATCAACAACCAATATAATGAGACTGCATTTGCTTTGTTCATAGCTAAAAAGTATCTCATCAGCTGAAATTGAAGATCCTATATATATCGGCATCCAATCAGAATCTTCGCAGACCAAACATAATCTTAGCATATTTAAGTTATCGTTTTGAGAAATTGGCGCTGTAATTAAAACTTTATTCTTTATTTGTTTCTTAGTATTACTAGAATTTATTAATAAAAAAGATTTCATCAATTCAACAACAAATTTTTCTTGCGTCTGTCTAAGAGTGCCTATTCTACATTCATCTCGCACATGCTGGATTAAAGGAGAAAACAAATCTTCTAATAAGAACACTGCTCCTAGTTCTTGATGAGCGATTTTAAATAAAGAGATTAATTTACTAGCATCTAGATCTCTAATAGCTTCTATAGACCCATCAAAATACTCCATGACAGAACCAGTGCTAGGCCTGTTAGCTAAAGAAGTCTGTACAAAAGTTGCGGACTGATCTGACTCTATTAAATCTTCAAGACTATTTAAATTTAATTTCGCAATATCACTAATTCTCCTACCTCCTCTTGTTATTCTTTGTAATAGCATTAATTTCTTTATATCATTATCAGTATAAAGTCTTCTTCCATTTGCTCCTCGGTTTGGCTTTACTGCTTTATATCTTCTTTCCCACGCCCTAATAACATCTGGGCTTAATCCTGTTCTTCGTGATACTATTTGTATTGGATGCTTTGTTTCACTCATAATTTTTTATATATAAAATTTAATTATTCTCTTGTATAGATTTATCTGTTCAAAATATATACATTATTAAAAACTATTTTGTTATATTTTTGTCTAGGTATCTGTCTATTTTTTGTCTAGATAATTACCTATATAATACACTATTGTTAATATGTTGTCCAGAACATTCTATTATCAAGTATATAAAAAATTATTTCCTTTCTATGCTCTTTTGTTATACTGATCTGGTAACTTTCATTTATTCTGATTAAGGAGGGACAAAATGAAAAAATTTTTAATAAATGCTAGGTATTATCTAGCGCCACTTTTGATCCTTGCATCTCTATTTGGTGTGATCGCTGGCGGACCATGGGTATGGACAGGAATAGTTCTACTTGGTGTTGGTATCATTGTTGATACTATTACCCCTGCTCAAACAATGGGAGCTGGCTTTGATAGAAACGGCGATACAAATGGTAATCCAACGCTATTAAATATAACAATGTATGCAATGCTAGGTGTATTTGTAATGCTTCAGATGGCTATTGCTTGGAGAATTTTTCAATACGTAAATGGTATTGAATATACTGGCGCAACAGCTTCATTCTTGGGAATGGCATATTACACAGGAATAACAGGATCTCAATTAGTTGGAGCCGTTGTTTCTACAGGTGTATTTGCAGGTATTGGTATTATTTATGGACACGAACTCGCTCATACTAAAGGCTTTAGTTTTATTATTGCTAGATGGATGATGGCGCTAAGTGGTGCAGCTCATTTCTGCTACGCTCATGTGTACAACCACCACTTAGAGTTAGGATGTGAAAATGATCCTGCTACAGCTCCAAGAGGAAGAAGTTTATATGCTCATTTACCTAAATCATACTTTGGACAAAGTAAGTTTCTTTACACTATGGAAAAACAACGTCTAAAAAGATTAGGTGTACCTTTCCTATCATGGCAAAACAGATGGATTAGAGGTTATGCAATGTCATTACCAACAATCGCATTATTCTGGTATGTAGGAGCATGGACAGGTGTTGCATGTATGGCGTTAATATGGTTAATCGCTAACTTTGAGTTAGAAGCTTTAAATTATTTAGAGCACTACGGCTTAATTAGAGAAACTGGTTCTCCAATTGATTACAGACACAGCTGGGATAACTCAACATTATTCACAAGCTGGTTCTTCATTGAAATTGGAAGACAAGCAGACCATCATGATAGAGGTGAGACACATTTCTGGGAATTAGACGAAGTAGGAGCTCCAAACTGTAATAACGGTTATTTCACATTATTTGCATTAGCTCTAGTTCCACCTTTGTTTCATGCATACATGAATAAACAACTAGCTAAGTGGGATAATCAGCAAGCTTCCGAAGGTGAGCTAAAGATTGCTAGAGAGATGAATAAAATCGCTGGCTACACTGGTTAATTAATCTTCAAAACAGTAAACTAAACGCCCTTTACAAAAAGGGCGTTTTTTTTCCAAATGAGTTATAATGAAAAACTTATAATTAACAAATATAAAAAATTAAAACCCATGATATCTAAAATAACTAAAAACCTAAAATTTTACCAAGTAATTATCTTTTTAATTATATTATTTTCTATTGTTTTTTTTTCAACAAGGCCACCTTATAGTAAAGGTATATTTTGGCAAGTAAGTAAAGATGGTCAAATTGTAGGACATATTTATGGGACACTGCATACAAATGATGAAAAGATAACAAGAGTTAATAAAAAAGTTATGGAGATTTTTAATAATTCTGTAGGATATTCAATAGAAGCATTCCCAAGTAGCCATTTGTGGAGTCCATACCATGGCTTCGAAGATATAAAAAAGAAAATGATGTATGAAGATAAAACTCTAGCTGATGTTGTTGGAAATAAAACAGCAAACGAAGTATATAAAATACTTACAAAAAATGGTGTTACTGAGGAATATGCAAAAAAAATAAAACCTTGGGCTGCAATGTTTAGTTTAGGCTCAAAATCAAAACATACTGGGCCTATTCTTGATAATAAATTACTCGATCTGGCTGCTATTCAAAATAAGGAAATATATCAAATTGAAACTCCTGAAGAATTGTTAGCGGCTTTTTATCAAATGCCTATAGATTCTCAAACTGAACTACTAAAATTAAAAATAAAAAACTATCCTAATAATGACCAAGTACTTAAAAAAATGATAGACGCTTATCTCGAAGAAGATTTAGTTGGTTTAATAAACGAAAGCACAAGCTTCGTAGATAAAAGTAATCTTGAACAAAATAAACATCTGCAAGTCTACTTAAAACATTCACTTTACGATAGAAATATTGTTATGGCTCATTATATGCTTATGCCTTTTTTATATGGCTTAGATAGATATAAAGGACAAGGCGGAACATTTGTGTCTGTCGGGGCTATTCACTTAGTTGGAGAAAAAGGAGTTCTTAGTTTATTAGAAAAACAATATGGTTTTGAAATTAAAAGAATAAAATTAATGTAGACGTAAAAGAACACTCAGTTACTCTTTGGGAGGGATTAATATTGTAGGGCTTAGAGCCTTGTAAATATTGAGTTGGTTAGAATGTGGAAAAGGTTTTTACCCCCATTTTTACCCCCAAACTTATTTCTTAACAAGAATATTTTGTGAAAATGCATCTTTAAAATCTTGATCATCTTCTTCATTGTAAAACGGCAAACCAATGAGTGTATATTTTTTATTCTCCGCCTTGATAATATTTCCATTACCATATTTTGTAGAAATTTCTTTTAAAAACTCTTCTTTCCAACCTTCACTGCCATCTTTAAAATCGTTATTTTTATCTTTAAATTGATCGCCCTTTGGTTCAATAAATATTTGATAATAAAAACTATCCTTACCCTCTAAAAACAAAATAAAGTCTGGTTGAAAGCCTCTGGCTTGTTTAAAATCAAATATTTTATAAATCTCCTCATTTCTAAGCAGATAAATTTGGCTATATTTTTCTTCTAAATTACCAATGGTTTTTTTGATAAACTCTACCAACTTTTTTTCTTCACTCGTTCCAACAAAACCATCTAAGACATACCATTTATTATCGCTTACAATTGATTTATCCTCTTTTTCTGGCTTGATAGATTTTGTTTTTGGTTCTCCAAAAATCTCTGCGAAGCTATGAGCAAAAAACTGCTCACTACCAATATTTGGCACAATATCAGCACCGCGTGTGTTGAAAATTTACCAGATTAGCGCTCCACCTGATTGATATTCGGTCACTCTAGTTTCAAAAAAATTCTTCTCTTTCTTAAGATCTAGTATTTCCGACATCCACGGAAAAGGATTTTTAGCATTAATAAATTCCTCAGGTAATCCAATTTGAGTCAAACGTCTGTTTGCTATATATCTTAAATACTCTTCAAACATAGGCGCATTTAAACCCAATATACCTCTTGGCATAGTGTCATATGCATACTTACCTTCCAATTCAACACCTTCCAGAACTAATCTTGTCATATCTTTTTTAAAATCATTAGTCCATAAATGTGGGTTTTCATATTTAATTTGATTAATAACATCTATTCCAAAATTCATGTGCATTGACTCATCTCTTAAAATATACTGAAATTGTTCAGCCACGCCTGTCATTTTATTTCTTCTGCCCATAGATAAAATTTGAGTGAACCCAACATAAAAAAATATGCCTTCAAAAACAACATAAAAAGCAATTAAATCCCTTAATAATCTTTGGTCATTTTGTAAAGTTCCAGTTTTAAAATTTATATCACCTAAACTTTGTGTGTATGGAAGAGCCCATTGAGCTTTTGTCGCAACGGATGGTATTTCACGGTACATATTAAATAATCTACTTTCATCCATTCCAAGAGACTCGATACAATACTGATATGCATGAGTATGAATTGCTTCCTCAAAAGCTTGTCTTAAAAGATATTGTCTACACTCTGGGTTAGTAATATGTTTATAAACAGCTAAAACTAAATTATTAGCAACTAATGAATCTGCAGTGGAGAAAAAACCTAAATTTCTTTCGATAACCATTCTTTCGTCATCCGTCAAACCATCTTCGCTTTTCCACAAAGCAATATCAGCTGTCATATTAACTTCTTGAGGCATCCAATGATTGTTACAAGCTGCAAGATATTTTGTCCAAGCCCAATCGTACTTAAATGGAACTAACTGATTCAAATCTGCTCTACAATTAATAATTTTTTTATCGTCTACTTGAATTCTTTCAGCTCCAATTCGAATATCTTCGACACCAGCTAAACCTATATTTGTTTCATTTAAAACAGATTCTTTTGATATTAATTCATCATAATATTCAATCTTTTTTTCTTTAACTGCTTCTGAAGTAGACGCTATTGGATCGTCCCACAATAATGACATAATATATACTCCTTTAAGTTACTGACATGCCTCGCATTCAGGATCTAATATTGAGCAAACATTGCTCGCTTCTTTTTTATTATTAACAGCATTTAATTTGCCATCGGCCACTGTGCTTTTCTCTACATGAGATGCACCGATTGTTCTTAAATAATAGGTGGTCTTTAATCCCCTTACCCAAGCTAGCTTATAAAGATTATCTAGTTTTGGTCCAGATGGTTGTGCCATATAAAGATTTAAAGATTGACCTTGATCTATCCATTTTTGACGCCTAGATGCAGCTTCAACAAGCCAACGTGCATCTAATTCAAAAGCTGTTACATACAAATTTTTTATATCTTGTGGAACTCTATCTATTAATTTCAAACTACCATCAAAATACTTTAAATCATTAACCATAACTTCATCCCATAAACCTCTTTCCTTTAAAGCTTTAACCAAATATAAATTAATTAAAGTAAATTCCCCTGATAAGTTAGATTTTACATATAGGTTCTGATATGTAGGTTCTATACTTTGAGTAACTCCCGTTATATTAGAAATAGTTGCGGTAGGAGCAATAGCCATTATATTTGAGTTTCTCATTCCAACAGCTCTAATTCTTTCTCTAAGCGAATTCCAATCTAACGTGTATGATTTATCTACAGCTACATATCTCTGTCTTTCTTTTTCTAGCATAGCTATGGAATCTATAGGTAAAATTCCTCTGGACCAAAGCGAGCCATTATAGGTTTCATATTTTCCTCTTTCCTCTGCAAGGTTAGCTGAAGCTTTAATAGCAAAGTAACTAATATACTCCATAGATATATCAGCAAATTTAACAGCTTCATCACTTGAGTACGGTATAGATAATTTATATAAAGCATCTTGGAAACCCATTAAACCTAAACCAATTGGCCTATGCTTTACATTAGAATGCCTAGCCTTATCTACACTATAATAATTATAATCAATTACATTATCTAACATACGCATAGCTGTATTTATGGTTGACTCTAATTTATCAACCATTATTCCATTTTCATCAACATGAGTAGCTAAATTTATAGAACCAAGATTGCATACTGCGATTTCTTCATCAGAAGTATTTAGTGTTATTTCTGTACAAAGATTTGATGAGTGCACAACACCAGAATGCGACTGAGGAGATCTTATATTGCATGGGTCTTTAAATGTTATCCATGGATGCCCAGTTTCAAATAACATGCTAAGCATTTTTTTCCACAATTCTAAAGCAGATATCTCTTTATATTTTTTAATTTTTCCAGATCTCGCAAGATCTTCGTACTCTTTATATTTTTTTTCAAATGCTGCGCCAAAAATTTCATGCAACTCTGGGACTTCTTCTGGAGAAAATAACATCCATTTTTTTTCTTCTACAACTCTTTTCATAAATAAATCGGGAACCCAATTTGCTGTATTCATATCATGAGTTCTTCTTCTGTCATCTCCAGTATTTTTTCTTAATTCTAAAAATTCTTCTATATCGAGATGCCAAGTTTCCAAATAAGCACACATAGCTCCTTTTCTTTTTCCACCTTGATTAACTGCAATAGCTGTATCATTTGCGACTTTTAAAAAAGGAACAATGCCTTGGGATTTTCCATTAGTTCCTTTTATATGAGCACCCATACTTCTTACACGAGTCCAATCATTACCTAATCCTCCGGCGAATTTTGATAACATCGCATCATCTGTGATTGCGTCAAAAATACCGCGAAGATCATCAGGTATAGTACTCAAATAACATGATGATAGCTGTGGGCGCATTGTTGCAGAATTAAATAACGTTGGTGTTGAACTCATAAAATTAAATGAAGAAAGTAAGCGATAAAATTCTATAGCTTTCTCATCTTTATCATGTTCGTTACTAGCAAGACCCATTGCTACCCTCATAAAAAAAGCTTGGGGTAATTCAATTCTTTTGCCGCTAGCTTGAATAAAATATCTGTCATAGAGGGTTTGTAAACCTAAATACGTAAACTTTAAATCTTTTTCAAAATCTATTGCTTTAGATAAAACATCTATATTAAATTTTCCAACTAAATCTTTATCTAATAATTCTAAATCACAAGCTTTAAAAAGATATTTTTTAAAATAATCTTTGTACGCGTCTTTCATTTCTTTAAAAGTCGGAGAGCGATCTTCTTCATAAATAAAACTAAAAGCTTCTGCTCTTAAAATATGAAGCAAAATTCTTGCTGCAACATATGTATAATTTGGTTCTTTTTCTATTAATACTCTTGCTGCCATTAATATAGCTACTGATAAATCTTTTTTGCTAATTCCATCATAAATATTTCTTTTAAGTTCCGCCATAATTGGCTCTAACGAAACATCATCAATTCCATAACACGCTTCAGTTACAATAATATTTAGTCGGTCATGGTCTAATAGTGATTTTTGCAAAGCACTATTTACTTTAACTTTTGATCTATTATTTGTATTAATAAAAGTCTTGCGTTCCTCTCTTTTTATATTTCTTTGTTCTCTATATAAAACATATGATCTTGCTATTTTTTGATGGCCACCTCTCATTAATGCAAGTTCAACTTGATCTTGAATATCTTCAATATAAAATGTACCTCCACCACTTACATTTCTTGTTAATGCATTGTAAACATTTTGACTTAGTTCAGATACAAGTTGATGAATTCTTGAGGATGCAGCGGCTTGATTTCCTTCTACCGCTAAAAAAGCTTTTGTCATCGCAACAACTATTTTATTAATATCAAATTCTGCCATAGCGCCGTTACGTCTTACAACTCTATATTTTCCAGGGGCAGTTATTTGAAGATCACTTAAATCTCTCGTTTCATGTTCGTCATATATTGAGCTTTTAGATACCGAAACAACACCTAAACCCAGATCTTCTGCATCTTTATCCATTTTCCTTCCAATTTACTACTACTATTGTTATTGTAATTGTTATTGTTATTGTTATTATTTAAAAGTAACTCTTCCTTCCGTATACTATAAATTGTGTTCAATGTACTAGTCAAGCACAATATGCTGTGTTTAACTATTGTTTTTCTTGAGTATAACCTGTGGACAAAATTTTCTAGATTAGACTAGTAAATTATTACTAAATTTTCTAATATCTTTACAAACTATATCTAAATAAACTAATTATCTCTGATAAAAAAAGCTAAAATAACTTCATATACACTAAGTAACACTAAGTACATATACACTAACACACTAAGTATATGTACACTAAGTACATATGAGCGATATTAAAGAAATACCAATTAATGTTATGAATAGCGGAGAAAGTTGCTCTGCTAACGAGCCATTTGCTTTGCGTATTCTTGATATCAGTATGGCACCAGAGTTTGAAATTAATAATATTATTATAGTAGATCCAAGCATTAAGCCAAAAACTGGGGATTATGTCTTATATGAAACCAGTAATAGTCTTATTGTAAGAAAAATAGATATTAATAAAAAAATAATATTAAAAGCTTACA
>CAXNNI010000002.1:0-18206 GCA_964203715.1 Gammaproteobacteria bacterium | reverse complement strand
AAAAAAAAAATGCAAAGAATTGAAAATTACATACATCCAATGATATTTAAAAAATTTGATAAATTTTATAAAACTAATAAAATAAAAAATAATATTATTTTTACTATGCCCATATTTAAAAATAATAATTACTTTAATAAATTTAATATTATATATATAGATGAAAAAAAAAGTATTAGAATTAATAGATTAAAAAATAGAAATAATTTCGACTTAGAATTAATTTTAAAAATTATGGATTATCAAAAATCAATAAATCAATACAAGAAAAAAAGTTTTATTTTAATAAAAAATAATGAATCTAAAAAAGAATTGAAAAAAGCTGTTATCAGAATAATTAAAAAAAATGACTAATTTAATAATATACGAGCAACCCGTCTATGAAAATATTAGAAATTTTCTTAAGTGTGAATATATTAATGAAAAATTTATTTCATCTTTTGCAAATAATAACTTGTGGGGTATAAAAGTATCTATTTTAGCTCTTATAGAAATGGCTGAATTTAATAGTAGATATAACTTAAAAGTTGATTTAATAATGGATTTAGAAAAAAAAATTTTATATTTAAAAGAATTAAAAAAAAATAATTCTATAACAGAAGCTAAGTATATTTTTTATCAATCTGAAATTAAAAAATGTATTTTAAATTTATTAAAAATTAAATTTAATCCTTCAAAAACAGTTAACAATAATGATTTCTTAATGTCTATTAAACACAAATTTTACATAACTGCAGGAGGTAATTTTTTTGATATGCCTTCTCTTCTAAGCTTTCTTACTTCAAAAAGGTCTTCTATAAAGACGTTAATTAAATTATGGTATGAACCATTTGAGGTTATATGTGAGTCTTGCCTGTTATCTTTAGATATAAAAAGAAGTACATCGCCTTTTTTAAGATGTACTAGCAATTTTTCATTTTATAGTCAAAAGTTAACAAAAAATTTTATTGACCTAGTGAGAGTAAAAGTTTTAACGGATAAAAATATATTTCCTGATATAAGTGCAAATTCTAAAAATGTTAATATAATATTTAAAGAGCTCTATAAGAATGAAAATAATGGTATATTATCAAGAGCTATAGATGATAACTTTATTTTTGAAATTGCTTTATGTGGACTTAATTAAATTGTATATGTATGATGATGCTGCTACACCAACTGCTCCATTCATAATAGCAGTAGGTAAATCATTTTCAAAATTAAGACCACCTAAAGCAAAAACCGGATTCTTTGAAAATTTACATAACCTTTTAAATTCTTTCCAGCCAATTCCCTTCTTGCTTTTTGTATTTTTAATAGGAGAAATAAGTATAAAATTTGTATTTATGCGATTACATATTTGTACTTCTAGAGCATTATGACAAGAACCAATTAATAAATAGTTTTTATAAATTAATGTATTTAATTCAAAAATTAAATTTTCTGAAGTAAGCTGTATACCATCACAATATGTATTTTCATCAAAATTTTTTTTATCATTAATTATATATAAAGCATTATATTTTTTACATAATATATATAATTTTTTAGATATATAGGCGTAATCAAGAATTGATAAATTTTTTGATCTAAATTGCACAAGTTTAATACCATAATCTAAAATCTTCTCTATCCGATAAAAATATTCTTTTGAATTAATATGTAGATAATCTGGGGTTATAAAGTACTTATTAATTTTTCTTATATCATGATCTATAATTGGCATTTATTTTTATATATTCATACGTTAAATCTGATGTCCATACGGTTGCATTATAAACTCCAGTATTGTAGCTGACATTAATTTCAATGCTTTTATTTTTTAAATACTCTTTTGTCATATATTCTTTATATTTACTATATAACTTATTATTTTTAAAAACTAACATTTTTCCTAGTTTAATTTCTAAATTTGGCAGATTTTTATCGCTAGTTTTTGAATTTCCTATAGCAGATAATATTCTTCCCCAATTTGGATCTTCTGCAAATAACGCTGTTTTTACAAGAGGAGAATTTGCTATTGACATAGCAATATTCTTTGCATTTTTTATAGAGTTAGCATTTTTTACATTTACTGTAATAAACTTTGTTGCACCTTCTCCATCTTCTACTATTTTTTTTGCTAACGTTTGATAAATTTCTTTCAGGCGTTCTTTAATAAGAGTTTTAAGTTTATTTTCTAAAGAATTATAATTAATATTAGACTTACCTGTCGCTATTAACACACTTGCATCATTTGTTGAAGTCTCACCATCTACTGTAATCATATTATATGACACATCAGTAATTTCTCTCAAAAGACTTGACAAAATTTTTTTACTAATTTTTAAATCTGTAGCAACAAAAGACAACATTGTCGCCATATTGGGCATAATCATACCTGATCCTTTGACAACTCCTGTTATTGTAATATTTTTATCTTTTATTTTAATTGATTTAGAGCAAATTTTATTTACTTTATCAGTAGTTAATATCGCATTTGAAAATTCATACCAACTATTTTTATGAAAATTTTTTAACAATGTAGGTATGGAATTAATTATATTTTTAACTTTAATTCTTTCGCCAATTACGCCAGTAGAAAATACTAATATATCTTCAATACAAGATGAGGTTCTTTTACAAATTTCGTTGCTATATTTAATGAGATCATTATAACCAGCAACACCTGTTCCTGCATTAGCATTTCCAGAATTGACAATAATATATTTTGGATTTTTCTGTTTTAAGTTTTTTTTAGAAAATATTATAGTTGGAGATTTTGCTTTATTTTTTGTAAACACAGCAGCAACGTTTGATTTTATATCAATCTCCATTATGGATAAATCTAATCTTTTCTTTTTGTACATCCCTGAATAGATTGACGATAATCTAATACCTTCAACAGGAAATACTTTTTCATTTTTATTATTCATTTTACAATTAAATTAATTTACTTTCTTTTTTTCTTCATTTTTTTATTTCCTTTTCGGGAATTAATTTTATTTACTGATGATTCTTTTGAATATTTGATTGAATCTAAGTTATTCTCGACATTTGTCGTTATATCAAGAACTTTAAAATCTAATTTAAATAATATACTTAAAAAAGTATAATTTATATTATCCTGCATTGTTAAAAACATGTCAAATGCTTCTCTTTTGTATTCTTGTTTAGGATTTTTTTGCGCATAACTTCTTAAACCTATACCTTGTCTTAAATAATCCATTGACTGAATATGCTCAATCCAATTTTTATCAATAATATTAATAAATACTTCTTTTGTAACTTTTATATAAAGTTCTTCATTTATAAATAATACTTTTTCACTAAATATATTTTTTACATTATTTATAAATTTATTTACTATCTCTTCGTTTTTTGTAGAATTTTTTATTATTTCTAAAATATCTATTTGTATATTAAAATCTTTTATTAAAATATTATTTATTTCTTCAATATTATCTTTTATTACGTTATTATATTTTTTGATTATTTCTGAAAATACTTCTTCAATTATATCTTCTATAAAATGCTTTGTATTTTTTTCAGTTAAAAACTCATTTCTTTTCTTATAAACATACTTTCTTTGTTCATTTGCGACGTCGTCATAATCTAACAAATGTTTTCTTATATCAAAATTATGACCTTCTACTTTTTTCTGTGCATTTTCTATTGCCCTTGAAACCCATTTATGCTCAATAGCCTCCCCTTCCTTCATGCCTAACTTCTTCATAAACAATCCGACTTTTTCAGAAGAAAATATTCTCATTAAATTATCTTCTAATGATAAATAAAATCGTGATGAACCAGGGTCTCCTTGCCTTCCTGATCTTCCTCTCAACTGATTATCTACTCTTCTTGATTCATGTCTTTCTGTTCCTATAACGTGGAGACCACCACTTTCTATCACAGATTTATTTTTTTTCTTCCATTCTTCAATTTTTTCATTATCTTTTTTTCCTCCCAAAACAATATCTGTTCCTCTTCCTGCCATATTTGTTGCAATAGTAACACATCCAGGGGCACCCGCATTTTCTATTATCATAGATTCTTTTTGATGTTGTTTAGCATTTAAAACATTATGTGTAATTTTTTCTTTATTTAATTTCTTTGACAAATACTCAGAAACTTCAATAGAAGCTGTTCCAATTAACACTGGTTGATTTTTACTTTTACATTGTTTTATATCAGAAATAATAGCATCAAATTTTTCTCTTAAAGTTAGGTAAACAAGATCGCCAAAATCTTTTCGTATCATTTTTTTATGAGTTGGGATTATAACTACTTCAAGACCATATATTTCAAGCAATTCTTGAGCCTCTGTATCAGCAGTTCCTGTCATTCCGGAAAGCTTAGTATATAATCTAAAATAGTTTTGAAATGTTATTGATGCTAAAGTTTGATTTTCATTTTCAATTGTAAGATTTTCTTTTGCTTCTATTGCTTGATGCAGGCCATCACTCCACCTCCTTCCAGGCATTTTTCTTCCAGTAAATTCATCAATGATAATAACTTTTGAATCTTCAACAAGATAATCTACATTACTTGTAAATAAAAAATTTGCTCTTAAAGCAGTCCCTATATAATGCTGCAGATTAATATTACTTGGATGATATAAATTCTCCCCGTGATCTATAATTCTATTTTCTATAAGAAGTTTTTCGTATGTATCATGACCTTTTTCAGTTAAATATGCGCTTTTTGATTTTTCATCTATAAAAAAGTCACAATCTTCTTCATCCTCATTTCCTTTTTTTAAGTATTTAACTAGTGAGTTAATTTTTTTATACAATTTAGGATTTTCATTTGTAAATCCAGATATTATTAAAGGAGTTCTTGCTTCATCAATCAAAATTGAATCAACTTCATCTATTATTGCAAATGTTAGTATATTTTGTACCTTTAATTCATTAGATGAAATCATATTATCCCTGAGGTAATCAAACCCAAATTCGTTATTTGTTCCATAAACAATATTTGATTGATAAGCTTTCTTTTTTTCTTCTATAGATTGCCCTGAAATAATAACTCCTGTAGAAAGACCCATAAAATTATATAGCTTTGACATCCATTCAGAGTCTCTTTTTGCAAGATAATCATTTACAGTAATTATATGAACAGCATTTCCTGATAAAGAATTCAAATATGCTGGCAAAGTTGCTACTAACGTTTTGCCTTCACCAGTTTTCATCTCGGTAATTTTACCTTCATGTAACGCTATACCACCTAATATTTGCTCATCAAAATGTCTCATACCTAAAACTCTTTCTGAAGCCTCTCTGAGTAAAGCATACGCGTACGGCATAATTTCTTCTAATTTTCTCCCATCTATGAAATCATTTTTTAGTTTCTTAGTAATATCATGAAATTCTGAATCTTTTAAACTTTTTAAAATTTCTGAAAATGCGTTTACTTCTTGTAATATAATTAAATATTTTTTTAATAATCTATCATTTCTACTACCAATAATTTTTTTAAAAAAATTCATGAAGGTTCTCGTTTATAATTATTAATTAATAAATAACAATTTACTTTTAAAACAAATAAAATTAATTTAGGAAAAATTTTTTTTATTTATAAATATTACCCCAAGTATATAAAAATTTTTAAACTATTTGTAGAATACTTTTTTCTATAATTTAGCCATTTTTTAAGTGTTTGTGAGCAGACTTATACTTGTTTGATTTAATAATAACTATTTGCATTATGTGTAAAATTTATTGAAAATAAGCATTATACACTTATTTGTCTTAATTATATTATAATATAATATGATGAAAAAACTATTTAACTACATAGATATTAGTATATTAGAAAAAGCTAAAACCCTAGATATAATTACTAATTATCTAGTTAAATACACAAACTCTAAAGATCTTTGCTTTGCATGTGACGTTTCAGATAATACTCTAGTTATTGGATCGACAAATAGTTCAGTATTGAATTTATTAAGAAACTACCAGCGTGATATTATAAAAGACATAAACTTTGAATTAAGTGGGACTCTTAAAAAAAAATTAAAAAAAATTAGATTTAAAATTATAAAAAATCCTAAATATTAGTTTTCATAAGACATTACTGCATCGTTAAAGTGTATTGGCAAATCTTTCTCGCTATTATATCCTACCTCTTCCCAAGTATTTTTATTATCTAGTAATTTTCTAAGTAATTTATTATTTAGATCATGACCAGATTTATATCCTTCAAATGAGCCTATAAGACTTTTTCCTAATAGATACAAATCACCTACAGCGTCTAAGATTTTATGCTTGACAAACTCATCTTCGGATCTAAGGCCATCTTCATTTAAAATTTTATAGTCATCTACAACTATTGCATTATCTAGACTTCCTCCTAAAGCTAAATTTTTTGATTTTAACAGTTCAACATCTTTCATAAAACCAAAAGTTCTTGCTCGACTTACTTCTTTAACGAATGATGCAGAAGAAAAATCTAGTGAAGCACTATGTGTTTTGTTTTTAAAAACTGGGTGATCAAATCCAATAGTAAATGCTACCTTGAAACCTTCAAATGGTTCAAATTTTACCCACTTATCACTTTTATCATCTTTAATTTCTATTGTTTTTAATATTCTAATAAATTTTTTAGGTTTTTTTTGTTCGACTATACCTGCTGATTGTATGAGAAATACATATGGCCCAGCACTACCGTCCATTATTGGAACTTCTCCTCCATCTATGAGAATGTAAAGATTATCTATACCTAATCCAGCAATTGCAGATAACAAATGCTCTACTGTTGCAACTTTCACATTATTTAACCCAAGCGTAGTGGAAAGTTTGGTATCTCTAACATTTTGAGGACATGCCTTAATTTCTAATTTACTATCAATATCTGTTCTTATGAATATAATACCTTTTTCTTCTGGGGCAGGAAGCAAAGTAATTGTAATTTTTTTTCCAGTATGAAGCCCTATACCAGAAGCTTTTATTGAGTTTCTAATTGTTCTTTGTCTAATCATATACTTTATAAGAAATTCTTTTTATCGTTATCATATTAACTCTGTTATATATAAATTTGTTTAAAAAAATTTAGAAAATGTCTATATAGCTTAAAAAATAGTTATATTAATTAACAAAATATTACTAATTAAAAAATATTTTGCTAAAAATTTTTTTAACTACAGAAAAAAAACTATCTTTACTAATTTCTGCTTGATATTTTCTTTGATTTTTTGCATATAATAACAACCCAACACTTGCTGCATATTCTGGAGTATTGAAGCTACTTAAAGAAATGCCATTAATATATAATGGAATACCTAATCTTGATGGCCTGTGAAAAACCTCTTCAGCCAGATCCTCTATTCCTTCTACTTTAGCGCTTCCACCAGTAATAACTACTCCTGCTGAAATTTTTTCCCCAAAACCACCATTTTCAATTCTTTCATTTATAAATTTAAAAATTTCTTCATATCGAGAATACATTATATTTGCTAATACAGACCTTTGGATACGCCTTGGTGGTCTTTCTCCTACACTCGGTACTTCAATATAATCATTCTCAGATAGACCTATATTAACACATCCATTTGTAATTTTTAATTCTTCCGCATTACTTGTTGAAGTTTTAAGGCCTTGAGCAAGATCATTTGTAACTTGATCCCCCCCTAACGATAAACTTGTTGTGTACTCAACAACACCATTTATATATATAAGTATATCAGTTGTTCCTCCGCCTATATCAATTAGGCACACACCTAATTCTTTTTCATCTTCAGTTAAAACAGCCATACTTGAGGCTAATTGGTCAAGAACAACTGCTTGAGGTTCTATAGTACACTTTCGAATACACTTTTCTAAGTTATCTCTTGCATTTTTCGCCCCAGTAACAAGATGATATCTGCCATCTATAGCAATACCCGACATTCCAATTGGTGCCTTTATGCCATCCTGACCGTCTATTTCATAATCTTTTGATATTACATGAAGAATTTCTTGATCACTTGGCAATGTTATAGCTTTAGCTGATTCTTCAACAGACTTTAAGTCTTGAAGAGTAACTTCCTTATGGTCAGATATAGCTGCACGCCCTGTTACGTTAAAACTATGAATATGTTTTCCAGAAATATTTACATATAAAGAATCTATATTAATATCAAGTAATTCTTCTGCATCTTCAACAGTTTTTTCAATAGATACAACTGTTGCATTAATATCTATTACTACGCCTCTTTTAATGCCTAAAGATTTTGACTTAACAATTCCAATAAAATCAATTTCATTATCTTCATTTATTTTCCCAACAATTAATTTTAAGAATGAAGTCCCAAGATCTAAACCAACTAATAAATTTTTATCATTTTTAATCATAATATTTATTTGATTTCCATTTAATTACGAAGCCATTTGAATATCTCATATCAATATACTCGATTTTTTCTAAATCGCCACTATTAAGTTTATTGTAAATTTTAAAAAATTTAACAATCTTATCGTTAATATCTCTTGAACCAATTTTAACCATTATATTAGAAGATAGTAAAAATGATAATACTCTTGTATCTTCTTCTATAATCATAGCTATAGAATCTTCTATTTTATTTTTTGCTAAATTTTTATTTAATAAAAAATAATAATTTAATATAACATGCCTTCTGTTTTTTGGAATAACAAAATTAGGTAATTTTTTTTTAATTTTATTTACAAAAAAAATTTCTCCTAAATCATTTATATAACTTTTATTATTCCATATGGCAATAGGGACGTTTTCTTCAATCTCAATTTGAACTTCATTTGGAAAAATTTTTCTTACTTTAACTGACCTAATCCATTCTATTTTATCAATTTTTCTTCTTAAAATATCAACGTTAAGATTAAAAAATGACTTTTTATTAACGTATTTTTTTACCACGTAAAGTATAGACTTTTTATCTGAATTAATTATCTCAGAATTAATTATTATAGTTTTTATTGGAAAATATATCTTTTGATCGTTAATTTTAGAGTTAATATATATCGTAAGAAAAATAATTAATAAAATTAGTATGAAAAAAAAATTTTTTGAGTGCATTACTGTTATTTAAATGATGTATCTAAGATTTTAATAACTAAATCATCAAAGCTAATATTAAAGTTTTTTGCAGCTAAAGGTACTAAACTATGATCTGTCATACCGGGAACCGTATTTAATTCTATAACATATGGTTGATTATTTTCATCTATTATAATATCTACCCTTCCCCATCCGCTACATCCAAGTAGATTAAAACTTTTTAACGATATTTCTTTTATTTTATCTTCAATGATATTTTCTAAATTTGACGGGCAAATATATTGCATTTCTGTTGAGTTATACTTTGCATTGTAATCATAAAATTTTCCAGGAGGTATTAGTTTTATAGAAGGTAAAGCCGTGTTGTTTATAATTCCAACTGTATACTCTTTACCTTTAATATAATCTTCCACAAAAATATCATCACTAATTTTTTCGTTATGATTTATTGCATTTTTTAGTTCTTTACTATTTTCTACAATATAAACTCCTATGCTCGATCCTTCTGAAGATGGCTTAATTACAAAAGGATAATTAAATGAACATTCTATATCTTTTATACTTAAGCTTTTATGAATTTTTTTAAATCTTGGAGTCAAAATATCATTTTCTAGTAAAATATCTTTAGTTAATCTTTTATTTATACAAATTTTAGAGGATTCGGCGTTACTCCCTGTATACGGTATAGCTAAACTATCTAAATATGATTGAATTTCACCATCTTCGCCACCTTTTCCGTGTAATATAATAAAGACTCTATCTGGATTGATATCTTTAATTTTATAAAGATTATTTCTATTTAGATCTAATTTAACTGCATCAAAACCTTGAGATGAAAGAGATTCAAACACATATTTTCCAGAAATTAGTGATATATTCCTCTCATTTGACCAGCCTCCCATTAAAACAAGAATTTTACCGTAATTTTGCTTCATTACTTATTCCCAATAAATTTGACTTCTGGTTCTAAAAAAATTTTTTTCTTCTCATATACACACTGCTGAACATAGTAAATTAAATTTTCTACATCAATAGACTTAGCTGTCTTATCAGAAATTATAAAATTTGCGTGCTTTTTTGAAATATAAGCACCACCAATCTTATATCCTTTTAAGCCTATAGAATCTATTAAATAAGCTGCATGGCAGTTATCTGGATTTTTAAAAACAGAACCACAGCTTGGTAATGATGTTGGCTGTTTACTTCTCCTGTCTTTCAAGTATTCTTTAATTAAATCATTTGAATTATTAAAAGAATTTTTACTTAATTTAAATCTAGCTTTTAAAAAAAAATAATTTTTATTAATATCTAGACTTCTGTATTTGATAACAAAATCATCTTTTTTCTTCTCTAGTATTTTTCCGTCTTTGCTAATTAAGAAAACACTAGAAATTTTTTCCCAAATATATCCTCCATAACATCCAGCATTCATTGCTAATGCTCCTCCTAAAGTTCCTGGTATTCCGCATAAAAATTCTAAGCCAAAAAAATTTTTCTTAGCAGTTATTTGTGCAATTTTCATGCAAGACAAACCGGCATCAAATATAAATTCTTCATTTTCATTTATTTGATAATCATTCAAAGTATTTTTTAAACATATTACGCAACCATTAACACCATTATCTCTAATTAAAACATTACTACCATTACCTATAAAAGTTATATTTATATCACTTGTTAAATTTAAAAATATTTGCAAATCTTTAATATCATAAGGCTCAAAAAGATATTCTGCATTACCTCCAATTTTCCATGTATTATATTTTTTTAGTGATACATTGCTTTGCAAACAACCTCTAACTTTTTTTTTTATAATATTAATATTTTTCATATTAATTTTTACTGAGTTTTTTTTTGTAAAAATTTACAAATTTTAAAATATCTCCAGCTCCCATTGTTAGTAATATATCGTCACTACTAATTGTTTTATCAATAAAATCGCTGATTTCTTCATGAGAATTAAGTAATTTTGCTTTTTTATTATATCTGCTAATTTCTTTTATCATTATTGCTGAGCTTATATTTTTTATTTTGGTTTCACTAGCTGCATATATATTCATTAATATTACCCTATCTACATCTTGTAAAACATCTACAAACTGATCAAAATGCTCTGCTACTCTGGAATACCTATGTGGCTCAAATATAATTATAATTTCTCTATTTGCCCATATATTTTTTATTGCATTAATTACTGCTTTAATTTCTGTTGGATGGTGGCCGTAATCGTCAATCCACATAAATTTTTTTTCTTTTATTGTAAAATATCCAATTATTTCAAGTCTTCTGCTTACACCTGGAAAATTTATAAGAGCATTTTGAATTACTTTTATCGGTATATTTAACTCTCTGGCAACTGATAAAGCTGCTAGCGAGTTTAGGACGTTATGCTTTCCAGAAACATTTAATTTAATTTTATATCTCTTGTCATTTTCAATATATGTATATTCAGCCATACTTTTAGAAACATCTACTGATATAGCTTTATAATCAGAGTCTACATCAATGCCAAATGTTTTTATTGGTCTTGCTAAATCATTAATAAGTGACATTGTATTTATATCGCTTTTATTAATTAAACATAATCCATAAAATGGCATATTATTTACAAATTTGACAAAGTTTTTTTTAAGAACACAGAAGCTTCCTTGGTGATTCTCTAAATGATCTTTATCAATATTTGTTATAACAGATATCATTGGCTGAAGATGTAAAAAAGAAGCATCGCTTTCATCAGCTTCAGCGATTAGGTAGTCACTAGAACCAAGTTTTGCGTTACTATAATTAATTATTTTTCCCCCAATAATATATGTTGGATCGTATTTTGCTTCACCCAATATGTAAGATAATAAAGCGGTTGTGGAAGTTTTACCATGTGTCCCCGCGATTGCTATTCCATAACTATATCTCATCAACTCCGCAAGCATTTCAGCTCTTTGAATTACAGGTATATTTAATTTTTTTGCGTGCACGTATTCGACATTGGAATCTTTTATAGCACTTGAAACTACAACAACATTTTTTGAAAAAACATTATTTTTTTTATGTCCAATATATACCTTAATATTTTTTTTTTTAAGAAAGTCAGTAGTTTTAGATGCGCTAATATCTGAGCCTGATATTGTATAACCTAGATCATTTAAAATTAATGCAATACCGGACATTCCACTTCCGCCAATGCCTATAAAATGAATATTCTTAACTCTACTCATTATTTTTCGTCTTATATCATTCTTCATTTATCAAATTCCTATAATTTAATAACTTAATAATTTCACTACATATATTTTTAGTAGGGTTCTCTTTTTTAAGTTTAATTATATTTTCAGATAATAACTCTCTTTGATTATTGTTTTCAATTAAAAATTTAAGAATGCTTTCTAAATATTTATATGTAAAATTTTTTTGCTCTATAACAATAGCTGCATTATTTTCTTCAAGATATCTACAATTTTTTAATTGATGATCATCTGTAGCATGCGGATAAGGAACAATTATTGCTGGAATACCAAAATATATAATTTCAGAAAGAGTAATCGCTCCACCCCTACAAACTATTATATCGCACCACTCATATGCTTCTATCATTGAGTCAATATATTCTCTTAAGTCTATTTTCAGTTCAAATTTTTTATAATTATCAAAAGCCGTGCTGTATGTTTTTCCAGTTTGATGTAAAATATTTATTTCATAATCTGTATTTTTTATTAACTTATATAATGCTTCTGGTACTACTTCATTAAATATTTTTGCTCCTAAACTACCTCCTATTATTAAGATATTAAACTTTGTTTTTTTTCTTTTTACTCTATTAACTTTTAAAGTTTCATATCTAATTGGATTTCCTAAATATTTATATTTATTACTTTTTACTTTCATTGGAAAACCTAAAATTACTTTATTTGATATAAATCTTAAAATATTATTTGCTAAGCCAAAAACTATATTTTGCTCATGAATTACCACTGGAATTCTAAGAAAAAATGAAGCAATAACGCATGGAAAGCTAATATATCCGCCCATTGATAAAACTACTGAAGGCTTATGTCCTTTTAAAATTTTTAAAGCTTGAATAATTGCGATTGTTAATTTTAGTGGTAATTTGCAATAGGAAAAGAAACTTTTACCTCTTACTCCAGAAAATTGAATATGAAATATAGGTATATTAGTATTACTAATTATTTTATTTTCAATACCACTACTGGTGCCAATCCAAAAGATTGTTATTTTATTCTTTATTAGTTCCTCCGCTACTGATAGCCCTGGATATACGTGACCACCTGTCCCAGCAGAAAAAATTGCAACTACATTTTTTTTAATATTCATAAAATTAATAATACCTTTTTGAGGTATTCAAAGTTTTTTTATAAACATCTCTATAAATTCTAAAAATAATTAATATTGATAGTATAGAAACTAAGTAATTACTACCACCATAGCTAAACAGTGGTAATGGCAAACCTTTGGTAGGCGCTAATCCTAAATTAACTGCTATATTAAAAAAACTCTGCAAAGTAATAAAAATTCCAATCGCATATGCTAGATATGCTTGAAATACTAAATCAACTCTTAAAGCTTTTTCGGCAATTGAAAAACATTTCATAATAAATAAATAGAAAAGAATTACCAAAAATATTATTCCAAAAATACCGAGTTCTTCCGCAAGTACAGCAAAAATAAAATCTGTGTGAGCAGCTGGTAGATAAAATAATTTAGATGTACTTAGTCCTATTCCTTTACCAAAAATTCCCCCACTACCAATGGCCATCAATGAATGACATAAGTGATATCCACTTTGATATCCAATATCAAAATAACGTTTACAAGGTTCTAAAATATAAAATCTTGAAAGCATATATGGTTTAAGATAAATTAATAAAGATAATAAAAAAAACCCAAGAACAAATAAAGATAAAATATAATCTTTTCTAGCATTACCAATAAAAAGCATTATTATTGTAATTAAAAAAATTACTATAATAGATCCTAAATCTGGTTGGCTATAAAGAAAATATCCAGCTAATAAAAAAAATAAAATTGGTTTTAAAAAAAAACTTATTAATTTTATATTATTTTTGTTGTAATCTAAATATGCACAAAGCCATACTATATAAAATAATTTAAAAATCTCTGAAGGCTGTATATTAAACTGATTATAGCTTAACCATCTTGTACTTCCCCCTCTAGTTTCACCAAAAAAATAAACTATAATTAAAAGTAAGAAAGATATATAAAAAAAAAATTTATAATATTTTTTTAAATCTTCGGTACTTATATAAAATATAAAAAAAGAGCCTACTAATATGCTAAATAAGAAGTGAACTATTTGTTTATTTATATAATAAAAAGGATAGCTATATTTTTGAGCTGATAGCTCAATTGATGCAGAAGTTAAAACTAAAAAACCAAATAAAATAATTGTAGCTACTATAATTAGTAAATTTAAATCCAAAAAAGGTTTAATTATATTACTTATACTATCTTTATTATTTTTCATATTTTTTTTTCTTTAAGTAACTTAAAACACATCTTTTAAAATATTCTCCCCTTTCTTCATAATTACTAAACATATCAAAACTTGAACAAGCAGGTGACAAAATAATATTAATTTTTTTTTTAATAAAATTACCTCTTTTATAAATAATTTCATCAACTACTTCCACTGCATTCTCTAAGTCTTTTACAATTATTTTATTTTTAATTGATTGAATTTTTTTATTTAATAAACTTTTTGCTTCACCAAATATTATTAAATATTTAACTTTTTTTTTTATTGCTGAATCTAATTTTTTATAATTATTTGTTTTAGATCTCCCTCCTATTATTAAAATAATTTCATTTTCTAATGAGTTGATAGCTGATATTGTTGAATCTATATTAGTTGCTTTTGAGTCATTTATCCAACTTATACTATCCTGATTAATAAAATTTTCCATTCTATGAACTACTGGGTTAAAAGCTTTAATTCCTTCTATAGATTTTTTAATATTTAAGCCTAATGACTTCATTATCGCTAAAGATGCGCATATATTAATAAGATTATGCTGACCTATTAACTTTACGTCTTTTTCACTAAATAATTTTTTCTCTCCCTGATATATAAAATATTCTTTATCTATTTTTTTTATACCAAAGCTATTCATATCTTTTGGCTCATCAAAACCAAATGAATATTTATATTTATGCAGAATTTTTTTATCAGACCTATTAATTATCGTTTTTTTTGAATTCTTAAAAATATTATGTTTAATCTTTGCGTAATTTTTAAGTGTTTTATGTCTATCTAAATGATCAGCCGTAATATTAGTTATTAAAGAAACCCTGCTTCTGATTCTTTTAGTCATTTCAAGTTGAAAGCTTGAAAGCTCAATGACATAGTAATCATATTTTTTATTTATAATATCCAAGACAGGTATTCCAATATTTCCACATGCTTTAGCATTTTTACCCAAATACTTCAATACATACTCTGTCAAAAGAGTTACTGTAGTTTTTCCATTTGATCCAGTAACACATATTATATTTTTTTTTCTTTTTTCATCAAAAATATCAATATCCGTTTGTACATTTTTTTTTTCACTTCTAATTCTATTTAAAAATTTTTTTTTTAGTGCTACTCCTGGGCTAACTATAAAATTATCATGATTTTCAATATAATTGTTTTTAAATTTTCCTAATACTATTTTTTTTAAATTAATATTTTTTTTTATTTCTTCTGTGACTATTAGATTTTCTCTGGTATCGTAAACTACAAAATCTCTTTTATTTGAATATAGATATTTAGCTATTGATAAACCTGTTTTCCCAAAACCTAATATTGCAATAGGAAGATTACTGTTTTTCATTTTTTTCTTTACCTTAACTTTAATGTAGCCAGTCCAATTAATACAAGAATCAAAGTTATAATCCAAAATCTAACAACTACTTTTGGTTCCATCCATCCTTTTTGCTCAAAATGATGATGAAATGGTGCCATTAAGAAAATTCTTTTTTTTCTGAATTTAAAAGATAAAACTTGAATTACTACTGATAAAGCTTCTAAAACAAATATTCCGCCCATTATAATTAATACAATTTCCTGTCTTACTATAACTGCTATTAACCCTAATATTGCTCCTAGAGATAAAGCTCCTACATCGCCCATAAAAACTTGTGCAGGATATGTGTTAAACCATAAAAAACCCAAACCAGATCCTATAAGTGCTCCTATAAAGACTGTAATTTCCCCCGCGTCTTTTATATAAGGAATTTTTAAATATTCTGAAAAAATTATATTACCACTAAGATAAGCAAAAACTCCTAATGCTCCTGAAACAAGAACTACTGGCATGATTGCTAGACCATCTAATCCATCAGTTAAATTTACTGCATTACTTGTAGAGATAATAACTAACATTGTAAAAGGTATATAAAAAATACCAAAATCAATAACTATGTTTTTAAATAGAGGAATTATTAACTGCTGTTCCTGGGAAGTCTCAATAAGATTAAACATTACTATCGATAGCATACCAGCAAATAAAAATTGTAATATTATTTTATTTTTTGCAGACAATCCTTTTTTACTTATTTTCATTTTTTTATAGTCATCTATTAATCCAATCAAAGAAAAAAAAAATGTCGTAAAAATTAAATATAAAATATATTTATTACTTAGGTCAGACCATAACAAAGTTGTTATTAACAAAGATAATATTATTAATATACCACCCATTGTTGGTGTTCCAGATTTATTAAAATGAGATTTTGGCCCTTCTTCTCTTATTGATTCTGAAAAATTATTTAATGATAAATTTCTTATAATATAAGGTCCAAAGATTAATGATATGAATAAAGCTGTTACGATACTGAATATTACTCTTATAGTTATATACTCAAAAACTAAAAAATTTTCATTTATGTAACTAAAATAGTCCAAAAAGTATAAAAACATTTAAGAATAACTCCAGGTTTTTAGAAATTCAACAAACTTTTCAAGTTTTGCAGACCTTGATCCTTTAATAAGCAAAAAAGTAGAGGACTTAATATTATTAGTTAAAAAAAATTTTAAATTTTCCTCATCATCAAAATGATACCCTTGATTACCAAATACTAAAGACGCAAATTTGCTATTTTCTCCAATACTTAAAAATTTATGTATACCTAGCTTCTTTGCATATTCACCTACTTTAACATGAAAATATACCGAATCTTTGCCTAACTCAGCCATATCACCCATTAATACTATTTTTAAACCATCTAAGCCTGATAAGTAGTCCAATGCAGCAAAAAAAGAGTTTGGATTAGCATTATAACAATCATCAATTATTATAATATTGTTATCTATCTTATGCAATTTTAACCTTGACTTAACTGCTTCAAAAGTTTCAATTTTCTGCTTAATAATATTAATTTTAATTCCAAGAGAAATTGCAATTGAAGCTGCGCAAGATACATTAAGGAAATTATGATCACCTTTTAAATTTAATTTAATACATACTTCTTCTTTTTTATAATTAATTATAAAAATATTATTATTAATTTTTTCAATTATTAAAAAATTTGTTTTATAAAATAAATTTTTAAGTACTTTAGAAAATTTACTAAAAAATCCTATATGATTTTTGTAACCAAAAAATAATTTTTTTCTTTTTTTTATAATACCTATATATTTATCTTCAGCATTTATTATTGCTAGTCCATTTTTTTTTAAATAATTGAAAATACTATATTTTTCTTTAGCTATTTTGTCTAAAGTCTTAAAACTTTCTAAGTGAGCATAGCCTACGTTTGTTACAGCGGCAATATCTGGTTTTATTAATTTTACCAATGATTCTATTTCTCCAGGACTATTAGTTCCAGCTTCTACGATAACGTAGTCATCATCATTTGTAGCAGATAATAATGTTAATGGTACTCCTATTTGGTTATTAAAATTTTCTTTTGTATAAGTTATCTTATGATCGGATAGAATATGTGATAACAATTCCTTAACTGTAGTTTTTCCATTTGAACCAGTTATTGCAATAAATTTTGCTTTACAATTATGCCGATTATATTCACTAATTTTTTGAAGAGCTCTTAATGTGCTATCAACTCTTATATAAGATTTTTTTTTTAAATCTATTTTTTCTAATTTTTTCTCTGATATAACGCATAAAGCCTT
The DNA here is from genome assembly GCA_964203715.1 of Gammaproteobacteria bacterium. GTDB lineage: Bacteria > Pseudomonadota > Gammaproteobacteria > Poriferisulfidales. Next base: position 85 of record CAXNNI010000002.1, on the reverse strand, counting down.
CTTTAAAGAGTCTTCTATAAAATTATGGCCATCATATTTTTCACCTTTTATGCAAATAAATATATCATTTTATAATATTGTTCTT
>CAXNNI010000001.1:0-26143 GCA_964203715.1 Gammaproteobacteria bacterium | reverse complement strand
ACCGCCAGCACTATCTTCGTCATAATTCATAGCGCTTTCTAATCTAGTCCTGTATTGATAATCCATTCCTTTTAAAACTTGCTGAACTACTGTTTTAGGCAGTTCATCAAGAAGATCAGCAAGATCATCAATATCTAAGGTTTCCGAAGCAGCCAAAAGTGATTCTTCGTTCATAAGTTCCATTAAATTTTTTCTAACTTCCTCTCCAACTTCTAATAAAACTTCACCATCATTAGCATGATCTAGCATTTCCCAAATTAATCTTCTTTGCTTTATGGGTGAACTTTCTAATAGACGAGCAATTTCAGAAGGGTGAAGACCATTTAGAATCATTTTTGCAGCCAGCATAGTCCCAGAATTTAGAAATTCAGTAATTGTATTAAGTTTATTAATTTGATTTTTTGTTGACATTAAAAATAGTTCAATTCTTTGATTAATTAATTATTTTAGTTTAGCAACTTTTTGATAAAACACTAATTAGTTTTTTCTTTTTGACGAAGAATTAAAGCCTAGAGACGTTCTATATTTAGCAACAGTTCTTCTTGCAATAAGAATATTTTCTTTAGCAAGCATATTTACTATTTGACTGTCATTATAAGGTTTTGATTTATTTTCCGAAGAAATAATATTTTTTATTTTATGCTTAATTGATTTTGATGAAATATTATTACCTTCTTGATTCTTAATATGGCTTGAAAAAAAGAATTTTAATTCAAGAACTCCGTGTGGAGTTTCAACATATTTGTTTGTTGTGAGTCTAGAGATAGTAGATTCATTTAACTTCAAGTCAGCTGCGATTTCTTTAAGATTCATTGGTAATAAATAATCTACACCATTTTCAAAAAAACTTATTTGTTTTTTAAAAATAGATTCAGACAGCATCAATAAAGTATCATTTCTATATTTAATATTTTTTATAAAAAATTTTGCTTCTTGTAAATTTTTTTTAATATATTCTTTTTCATTAATAGTTATATTTTTTTTTATATTAGTGTATTTTTCGTTTATTCTTATATCTGGGGAAATTAATTTATTTGACTTTATTACCCAATTATCATTTTTTTTAGAAATTAGTACATCTGGTATTATGTAAGTATAATTTTTTTTTTCTAAGAAACAACTGCCTGGTCTTGGCTTTTGTTTTTTTATAAGTTGATCTATTAATAAAATTTCATTTTTATTTAACTTTAAGTTTTTTTCAATGGTATGAAAGTCCTTTTGAGTATATTCCTGAAAATATTCATTTATCATTCTTAAAGCTTTACTTTTTATATCATTATTTTCGTAACTATTTTTTATTTGTACTAGCAGAGATTCTTGAATACCATCAACACATGTTCCAACAGGATCAAAATTTTGAAGCAAATGTTTTACAGCAATAAATTCATCAATTGTAATATCTGAATTCTTGTAAATCTCGTCAAATAATTCAAAAGTCTTTATAATTAAATAACCATCATTATTAACATAATCTATTATTGTTTCTGCTATGGACATATCTTTTGAAGATATATTTAAAAGATGTAGTTGCCAAAGTAAATATTTTTTTAAATTATCTTCTTCAGATGTGGTTCTTTCTATTATTTCAGAGGTTGAGTTAACGTTTTTATTTTCTGATAAATAACTTCCTTTATAATGTGCGTAGTGAGAATGACAATTATCATCTTCATATTCTTCGCAGGGTTCTTCTTTTTCTATCAAAGGATTAGTTTCAAAGATATTTTGTATTTCTTGATTAAGATCAGTAGCTGATAATTGCAGAAGTCTTATTGCAGCTTGTAATTGAAGTGTCATTACTTGCTTAGGTAATTGTTTTAAAGATAAATTAAGTTTCATTTTTTTATTATTTTTTAAATTTTTAAATTTTAAAATTTTCTCCTAAATAGACTTCTTGAACTTTTTTGTTTTTTAAAATATCAATAGATTTTCCTTCAGCTATTATTTTACTATTACTTAATATATAGGATCTGTCGCAAATTTTTAGTGTTTCTCTAACATTGTGATCAGTGATGAGTATTCCAATATTATTTTTTTTTAATTCTTTAATGATTTCTTGGATATCTATAACTGAAATGGGGTCTATTCCAGAAAATGGCTCGTCTAATAATATAAATTTTGGATTAGAGGCAAGTGCACGTGCAATTTCCGCTCTTCTTCTTTCTCCTCCTGATAAGCTTACACCCAAACTATTCTGTAAATGCTCAATATTAAATTTTTTTAACAAGTCATTTAATTTATCTTTTTTTTCTTGCAAATTCATATCATTTCTTAATTCTAAGATAGAAAAAATATTATCTTTTACACTTAATCCGCGAAATATAGAGGGTTCTTGAGCAAGGTAGCCAATACCTAAATTTGCACGTTCATCAATTGTAAAATCAGTTATGTTTTTTTCATTTACATAAATTTCTCCAGATTCTGGTTTTATTAGCCCTGTTATTATATAAAAGCACGTAGTTTTCCCAGCTCCATTTGGGCCAAGTAACCCAACAATTTCTCCAGTATTTATTTCTATAGATACATTAGAAACAATTTCTGTACCACTATAATTTTTTGATATTTTATTAATATTTAACTTATTCATTATTTTTTTTTGGTTCAAGTATCATTTTAACTCTCGATTTACCATCGTTATCGCCAGCTATGATATTTTCTTTATCAGTTTTATAAATTATTTTATTACTTTTTATAGTATTATTTGATTGTACTAATTCAGCTTCATCTAGAAAAGTTATTGTAGACTTTTCAATGTCATATTGTATTTTTTTTGCTTCTCCGTAAACTATTTTTCCAGTTCTAGTCGTTTGCGTATAGGTAGATTTGTCTCCTGAAATTAGCATTTCATCTATTTTATTATTTTTTGAGGTTACAATTAATAAGTTCCCTTTCATAAGAATACTGCCTTGCGTTACTGTGACATTGCCGACGTATGTGCTTTTTTGAGAAGTTTCATCCCATTTTGCAGAATTTGATTCTAAAAAAATTGGTTTATCTTTATCATTATCATATGAAAATGTTATGGAGCTTATAGTAATTATAAAAAATAATAAAAAATAATTTTTATTGAACATATTTACCTCTAGTATCTTTAAAAATTGTAAACTCACCAAGAGTCAGGTTACATTTCATTCCTTTTCCATTTAGGTATGAGTCTCCTTTATTTATATGAACAATCGAGTCAGTTTCTGCTAATTGCTGATCAAGACGTATATATATATTATCTGTATTTAACAATAAAGATGGCTCACTAAGTTTTTTTTGAAAGTACATTTTTACATCTCCACTTAATTTAATATTATGCTTCTTGTATTCTATTGATGCGAAATTAGATGTGACTTTTATAGGGGGCATATCTTTTCGGAATAGTAAAATATTGGGTTTTTCAGTTTCTATAATTTCACTTTCATAAAATTGTTTCATTGTAGGACTAGTAATTTTGTATAAAAAGTTCCCTTTAAAGTCCATTGCAACATACTTTACCTTATTAAAAAAATTATCAGGTACAGTTTTAATATCTATTTTATTTATATCTAAAACATTTTCAGCTTTATTATTAATAAATAATATTAAAATAAATCCAATAACAATCACAAATATCGTATAAAAATTCTTCGTCACATAATTCATAACTTAATTTATTCCAGAGTCTATTAATAAATGTATATTTATTACGCCAATAATTTTATTTTTAGTATTTAAAACGGGCATAGAATTTATTTTATTTTTTCTCATGACATTTAAGATATTTATTGCAAAATCATTTTCTTTGCATGAAAAAAAACTTTTTGTCATAATTTCATTAATAGATGTTTTATGGATATCAAAATATTTATATATTGATCTTCTTAAATCACCATCAGTAAAAAAACCTATAGGATTATTATTTTGATTTGAAATTATAACGCAGCCTAAATTTTTCTTTGTCATCTCTATTAATGCATCCTTAAGTTTTTTTTCACTTTTAATTACTGGAATTTTATTTCCTTTTTTCATTATGTCTTTAATTCTTAAACTTAAGTTTTTGCCTAGGCGTCCGCCCGGATGATTATTGCTAAAATTTTCAGAGCTAAAATTTCTTATTTTCATTAAAATAATTGCAATTATATCTCCAATTATTAACATAACAGTTGTGCTAGAAGTTGGCGCAAGATTTAATAAACATGCTTCTTTTTTTACATTAATGTTAATAGAAATATCTGACTGCTCATATATTTGTGATTTAGAATTACCGCATATGCTTAAAATTTTACAGCCAATTTTTTTTAAGCTCGGTAATATTGAAATGATTTCATTTGAACTCCCTGAGTAGGACAGTAAAAGTATTAAATCTTTTTTTGATATTGCACCTAAGTCTCCATGCATAGCTTCGCTAGGGTGCATAAAAAATGAGGGTGTGCCGGTACTTGAAAAAGTTGCTGAAATTTTATTTCCAATATGACCTGATTTGCCTACCCCAATAACTACTAATTTTCCTTTACAGTTGTATATTTCTTTACAAATAAAATATAGATTTTTATCTAAATTTTTTTTGAGGTTATTTATAGAAGCAACCTCAGCTGTTATTACTTGTATTGCAATATTAAGGACATCACTTTGAAGAAAATTTGGCATATTTTTTTTAATAAAAAATTTTAACTTATTATATAATATTTTATAAGTTATATCTTATTATTATTATTATTATTATTATTATTATTATAAATTACTGTTATAAAAACAATATGTATAAAAACAATACGTATGTAGTATAATTCTTGTTTCTTTAGTGGTTTAGGAAAAAATCTATGAAAATAACTTCAGCAATAATAAAGTATTATGATTTTTTAATTATTGAAAAACCATATCTATCAATTATTGCATTATTATTTATTACAATATTGTTTTCTATAGGCATCAAAAATTTCAAAATGGATGCTTCTGCTGATTCTTTAGTATTAGAGAACGATCTTGCACTTAAACATCATAGAGCTACAAGCGCTAGATATGGCGCAGAAGATTTTGTGGTTATAACATTTAAGCCAAAAGATGGTATATATAATCAAAAAACACTAAATTTAATAGATGTCCTTTCTAAGGATTTAAAAGATAATATTCCCGGCATAAGCAGTGTTTTATCTATTTTAGACGTGCCATTATTAAATAGTCCAAAAGTTAGTCTTTCTGAACTTTCTAGCAAGCCAAGAACATTAAGGTCCGATAATATTGATTATGATTTAGTGAAAAAAGAATTTCTAACAAGTCCTCTTTATAAAGATCTTTTAATGAGTAAAGATTCGACTACAACAATCATCATTATAAATTTTTTAAAAGATAAAAAGTTTTTTGAATTACTAAATCAAAGAAATAGTTTAAGAGAAATTTCTCTTTCTAGAGATTTAACTAAGCAAGAAATAATTTCTTTAAAAAAGTTAGAAGTAGATTTTAAAAATTATAGTACGGAACACGCTACTAAAGAAAAAAAAATTATAAAAAATATTAGAGAAGTTATAAGTAAGTATAAAAAAAGTGCTTCTATGTTTTTAGGCGGAGTTCCTATGATTACGTCTGATATGACGGATTTTATTGAACAAGATGTTTTAAAATTTGGAATTGGAGTTTTTATTTTTTTAATTTTAATTTTATTTATAATTTTTAAAAGTATTAGATGGGTTTTTATTCCACTATTTATTTGCATTATATCGGTTATTTTTGTTACTGGATTATTTGGTTTTTTAGACTGGAGAGTTACAGTTATTTCGTCTAATTATGCTGCACTGCTTCTAATAATAACTATGTCTATGACTATTCATTTAGCAGTTCGGTATAGGGAATTACATGCAGAAAATATAGATAGGGATAAAAAAAATGTTATAAAGGAAGTCGTTCATTACATGTTTGTTCCTTGCGTGTATACTACATTAACTACACTTGTTGGTTTTGCTTCACTAGTAGTCAGCTGTATCAGGCCTGTTATAGACTTTGGTAATATGATAATAGTTGGAATTCTCGTTGCATTTATTATAACTTTTATACTTTTTCCAACAATTTTAATGGTACTGTCAAATGATATTATTATAAAAAAAAGTGATTTAACAAAAAAAATTACAAAAAAATTTGCTGAATTTTCAATAAAACATTATTCAAAGATTATTGTGAGTTGTTTTGTGATTTTTCTTTTTAGTATGTATGGTATCTCAAAAATTACAGTTGAAAATAGATTTATTGATTACTTTAAAGCTAATACAGAAATTCACCAAGGTATGCTAGAAATTGACAAGAAACTTGGTGGAACAACGCCTTTTGATATTGTGATTAATAAGCAAGCTGAAAAGTTTGAAAAAATAATAGACAAAAATGGTGATAATTCTGAGTTTGAAGATTTATCACTATTATTTGGTGAAACTGAAGAAGATTTTAAAGGATATTGGCTCAATAAATCTAAGCTTAAAGAAATAGTAAAAATTCATGAATTTTTAGAAGCTCAACCAGAGGTTGGAAAAGTTTTATCATTAGCAACTTTGTATAAACTTGCAATTGGATTAAATAATAATCAACCTTTGTCAGATATACAAGTTGGAGCAATTAAAAGTTCTTTATCAGAAGAAGTAAAGAAAATTTTATTACATCCATATTTATCTGATGATGAAAGTCAAACAAGGTTAACTTTAAGAGTTATAGATTCCAATAAAAAATTAAATAGAAAAGAGTTTATTCAAAGAGTTGAAAATTTTTTATCTAATGAAATGAAGTATCCAAAAGAAAGGTTTTATACTACTAATATGCTTGTTTTATATAATAATATGCTTCAAAGCCTATATGCATCGCAAATTCAGACTATTGGATTTGTATTTATATCAATAATGTTCATGTTTATTATCTTATTTAGGTCCTTTTCTTTGGCTGTCATAGCAATTATTCCAAATATTCTTCCAGTAATTTTAGTTTTGGGTTTTATGGGATTTAAGTCTATACCTTTAGATTTAATGACGATAACGATAGCTGCTATAAGCGTTGGAATTGCAGTAGATAATACAATTCATTACATTACCAGATTTAAAAGAGAGTTTGCGATAAATAAAAATTATTTAGAATCTGTTCGAATAAGTCATGAAAGTATCGGCAAAGCCATGTATTATACATCATTAATAGTTATTTTAGGTTTTTCAATTTTGGGGTTATCAAATTTTATACCAACAATTTATTTTGGACTATTAACAGGATTAGCAATGCTAGCTGCACTTGTTGCTTCATTAACTTTATTACCTGCGTTAATATTAAAATTTAAACCTTTAGGGGGCAATACATAAGTGTTTTTAATAAATATTGTAATTTTCGGAATTTATAGTTTATGAAAAAATTTAATACATTTAGTTTATTAGTAATAGTTTTACCATTAATGTTTTTATGTAGTAAAGATTCTTTTGCGAATAAAGAAAAGCCTGAGAATATAATTTTAGTAAAAGCAAACGAATTATTTTCTGATATCGAAATAAATAAACAGCTCTATCAAAAAAATCTTGATGGTTTCTATAAAAAAGTTGATAAAACTTTATCTCCATTAATTGATTTTGATAGTATTTTAAAATTGATAATTGGAAATAAAAAATATGAAGAGACGTCAGATGATTTAAAATATAGATTTAAAGTAGTATTAAAAAATCAATTAATAAAAATATATTCAAAATCAATTTTAGATTATTCAAAAGTAAAAATTAAAATAATTCGCTCTGAAGAAGTAAATCAATATCACGTAGTGACTACCGAGCTTTTCATGGATAAGGGCAAGCCACCATATCAAGTTCAATATATCATGAAATATACTTCAGATCAGTGGAAAATTATTGAAGTAGCGGCAGATGGCGTAAGATTAGTTAAAAGTTTGCGCAATACTTTAATGCCAGAGATTGATGAAAAAGGTATTGAGTCTGTAGTAAAAAGATTAGAAACTGAATCTTTAAAAAATCTAGAGATTCAGTCTAAATAAATAATGGAAAAATTATTGATAAATGGAGGTGTTCCTTTAACTGGTATTGTTCGAATATCTGGGGCAAAAAATTCTGTTTTACCCATCTTATCTGCAAGTATATTAACAAAAGAAGAAGTAATTATCAGTAATGTTCCTCATTTACAGGATGTGACTACAACTATTTCTCTTCTAAGCGAAATGGGAGCTAGTTTATCTGTTGATGAGAAAATGAAGGTAAGTGTAAATACTTCTTTTATTAACAAGTGTTATGCTCCATATGAAATGGTAAAAACAATGCGAGCTTCTATTCTCGTTCTTGGACCTCTTCTTGCTAAATATGGAGAAGCAAAAGTATCTTTGCCTGGTGGTTGTGCTATTGGATCAAGACCAGTAAATTTTCATATCGAAGGCTTGAAAGCTATGGGTGCTAATATTAAAGTCATAGATGGTTATATACTTGCAAAAGCTAAAAAACTTAAAGGAGCTAAAATATTTTTTCCTATAACTTCAGTAACTGGAACAGAAAATATAATGATGGCTGCAACATTAGCAGTAGGAAAAACAGTTATAAAGAATGCTGCTAAAGAACCAGAAATAGTTGATTTGGCAAATTGCTTGAGATTAATGGGGGCATTAATTAGTGGAGACGGATCTTCAGTTATAACAATTGAAGGTGTAAAAAAATTAAAAGGTTGTAACTATGAAGTATTGCCAGATAGAATTGAAGCATCAACATTCTTAGTTGCAGCTGCAATTACTAGAGGCAATCTCACTTTGACACATTGCAGACCAGATACAATAAAAATTATTATTGATAAATTAAAAAGAGCAGGCGCTAGTATAGAGATTAAAAATGATATTATTCGAATAGATGTAAAATCAAAGTTAAATCCCATAAATATTATTACTAAGCCTTACCCAGATTTTCCAACTGATATGCAAGCTCAATTCGTTGCATTAAATTCAGTTTCTAAAGGAAACAGTAAGGTTGAAGAATCAGTATTTGAAAATAGATTTATGCATGTACAGGAACTGATAAGAATGGGAGCAAATATTGAAGTTCATGGCAATATTGCAGTTATCAAAGGAGTTAAAAGTTTAATAGGAGCGCCTGTAATGGCAACTGATCTTAGAGCTTCAGCAAGTTTAGTATTAGCTGGATTAGCTGCTAAGGGTGAGACAACTATTGATAGAATTTATCATATAGATAGAGGCTATGAGTGTATTGAAGAAAAATTAGGAAAACTTGGAGCAAGTATAAAGAGATTACCAAAATGAATTTAGAAGATAATATTGTAATAGCTATTTCAAAGGGAAGAATTTTATTGGATGCAACAAATCTTCTCAGTAAAATGAGCATAAGAACACTTGAAAATATCAGTGATTCAAGAAAATTAATTTATAAAACAAATAATGATAATTTAAAAATAGTAATAGTTAGAGCCTTTGATGTGCCAACATATGTAAGTAATGGCGCTGCGGACATTGGAATAGTAGGTAAAGATACTTTGCTTGAAAATAGTTTGAATAATATATATGTTCCATTGGATCTTAATATAGCAAAATGTAGAATGGTCTTAGCGTCTTTACCAAATTGCAATCCAGGCTTAAGAATAAAAGTAGCAACAAAATATGTAAAATGTACAACAGATTATTTTATTAAAAAAAAGAAACAAGTTGATATAATAAAACTTTATGGATCAATGGAATTAGCCCCAATACTTGGTTTAGCTGACTTTATTGTTGACTTGGTAGACAGTGGTAAAACTTTGCAAGCTAATGGTTTAAAGGAAGTTGATTCTATTTTTGACATAAGTGCTCAATTAGTAATTAATAAAGCTTCTATGAAAACAAAAGCAGAATCCATAGAGAATATAATTAGAGCTTTTGAAAAAATTATTTAGAGAAAAATTATGATTTCTAAAACAGATGATTTAAGAATAATCAAAATCCAAGAGTTAAGTACGCCTGAAGAAGTGAGAAGAGAGTTACCTTTAAAAGAAATGGCAGTTAATACGGTTTTAAATTCAAGAAGGACTATTGAGAATATACTTGATGGAAATGATAATAGAATTTTTATTGTAGTTGGCCCATGTTCAATACATGATCCAATTGCAGCAATAGAATATGCAAAAAAATTAAAAGAAATATCACATGAAGTATCCGAGAATATATTTATCATAATGAGAGTATATTTTGAAAAACCAAGAACAACTATAGGTTGGAAAGGTTTAATTAATGATCCTATGTTAGATGGAAGTTTTAAAGTAAACGAGGGAATAAGAATAGGGAGAAAACTTTTATTAGATATTATTGATTTGGGTATATCGCCAGGAACCGAGTACTTGGATTTAATAAGTCCACAATATATATCAGATCTTATTTGTTGGGGGGCTATTGGTGCGAGAACTACAGAAAGTCAGTGTCATAGAGAGCTTGCATCAGGACTTTCATGTCCAGTGGGTTTTAAAAATGGCACAGATGGTAATTTACAAATTGTATTTGATGCAATAAAGTCTGCTTCATGCGCACATCACTTTCTTTCCGTTACTAAAAAAGGTAAATCTGCAATTTTTTCAACTAGCGGAAATTTTTATTGTCACACTATACTTAGAGGTGGATTAAATAAAGTTAATTATGACGAAAAAAGTATTGATGAAGTTTCAGCACGACTAGAAAAGGCAAATTTACCGCAAAGAATTATTGTTGATTGTAGTCATGCAAATAGTTCGAAAGATTTTAAAAAACAAGTGCTTGTTATTGATGATTTGTCTAGTCAATTAAGTAAAGGTGATATGAGAATTAAAGGGTTAATGATAGAAAGTAATCTTATTGAAGGTAGTCAGGATATTAATGATAAAAATCTTATTTATGGAAAAAGTGTTACTGATGCATGTATTGGATGGCAAGATACAGAAAAAACTATATATAAGCTATCTGAAGCAATAAAAAAAAGAAGAATTAATGCTTAAAATAAAAAAAATAAGTTCTATAGAAAAAAATTTCTTTAAGAAATTACAAAATATTGTTTCACAGAGAAAATTCAGTTCTGCTAGTATTAAAATAAACGTAAAAAAAATTATTTCAGAGGTTAGAGAAAATGGTGATAATGCATTAGTTAAGTTTTCAGGACAATTCGATAAATTTTTTGTAAAAGATGCTAAAGAATTTGAAATACCTAAAAAACAATTTTTTTCAGCTTTTGAAAGAATTACAAAGAATGAAATAAGAGCATTAAAATTTTCAAAAAAAAGAATTAAAGAATTTTCTTTAAATCAAAAACTTAAGTCATGGACGTATACTAAAGAAGGAATTAAAGTAGGCGAAAAAATAACGCCAATAGGTAAAGTTGGTATTTATGTTCCTGGCGGTTCTGCTGTTTATCCATCAAGTGTCTTAATGAACTCAATACCTGCAAAAATTGCTGGTGTAAAAGAGATTATTATGGTCGTTTCTTCACCAAAAGGAGAAGTTAGTGATATGGTTTTAGCCGCTGCATGTCTAGGTGGAGTTGATCGAATATTTAGGGTTGGTGGTGCTCACGCAATAGCAGCTCTGGCTTATGGAACAAAAACTATTCCAAAAGTGTATAAAATTGTAGGACCTGGAAATCATTTTGTAGCAGAAGCAAAAAAACAACTATATGGGGAAGTTGGTATAGATAATTTCGCTGGTCCATCAGAAATATTAGTAATAGCAGATTCTTCAGCAAATATCTCATGGCTTGTTTCAGATTTATTTGCACAAGCAGAGCATGATAAACTAGCGCAATCTATATTAATATCTCCAGATAAAAATTTATTAAAAAAAGTTGAAATTCATATGGCAAAAAAAATTTTGGATTTAAAAAGAAAAGATATTATTGAATCATCTTTAAATAATTTTGGGATATTAATTAATGTAAAAAATATCAATGAAGCTATAGAAATTTCAAATTTTTTGGCTCCAGAACATTTACAGTTATCAATAAAAAATAGTAAAAAATATATAGATAAAATTGAAAATGCTGGTGCTATTTTTTTAAATGAGAATAGTCCTGAAGTTTTTGGTGATTACTGTGTTGGTACCAATCATGTTTTACCAACAATGGGTACGGCTAAGTACTCTTCTCCTTTAGGTGTTTATGATTTTCAAAAAAGATCAAATATAATTCAATGCTCTAAGAAATCTTTAAAAATATTATCCCAACACGCTTCAATTTTAGCGAAAGCGGAAGGTTTATATTCTCATAAAGAGTCGGCGATTTTAAGAAATTTAGAGGATAAAAGTATTGAATAGTAAAATTTATAATTTTTTAAGAAAAGATATAAATCTTTTAGGTGAATATGAAATTCCATATTCCGAGGGAATGATTAAGTTAGATGCAATGGAAAATCCATATGATTTATTAGTTAAATTTAAAACATTTAGTGAAGATATAGAGACTGTTGAAAGTAATGTTAATTTAAATAGATATCCTCAATCTAATTGTGAAAACTTAAAAATCACTTTGCATAAATATTATGGTCTTACAGAAAATATAGATTCTATAATTGGAAATGGTTCAGATGAGTTAATTCAGCTTATATGTTTAGCTTTTTTAAAACCAGAAAATATTTTACTTTTTCCAAAGCCAACATTTAGTATGTACAAAAAAATATCCGAAGTTTTAGGGTTAAAATATGAAGAAGTCCCATTATTAGATGATTTTTCACTTGATATGGACTTAATGGTAAATAAAATTGAAGAATTAAATCCTGCAATAATTTTTTTAGCATATCCAAATAACCCAACTGGAAATCTATGGAAAAAAGATAATATTAATTTAATATTAAATAAAACAAACGGTGTTGTTGTTTTAGATGAGGCATATAGTGCTTTTTCAGGAAAGTCTTTTGTTAATGAAATAGAAAAAAATGATAATTTGCTTGTCATGAAAACTTTTTCTAAGATCGGGCTTGCGGGTTTACGTTTAGGTTACTTATTTGGAGAAAAAACATTAATAAAAAATTTTAATAAATTAAGACTTCCTTTTAACGTTAACTCTGTATCCCAAAAAATATGTGAGTTATATATAGATAATAAAACTCTTAATGATCAAATAAATAGACTAATTAAGAATAGAGGATTAATGCTTGAAGAAATGAAAAATATTAAAAATTTAATAGTATACAATAGTGATGCAAATTTCATTTTATTTAGGGTAACTAAGGGTTCATCTAACGAAGTTTATACTAAGCTCCTCTCAGATAATATTTTAGTAAAAAATATGACGAATTCACCTGGTTTAGTAAACTGCATGAGAGTTACAGTTGGCTCTCAAAGTGAAAATGAAAAATTTATACAATCTTTAAAAAATTCAGTAAATTAGAAATTTTGTAGAAAAAAAATATTTCATTATGATAGAATTCATTTTATTAATTTTAATTTAGATAAGAAAAAACAAGGAAATTATTAATGTCTACCAATAACTCTGATAATCATAGAAGAAAATTTTTAACTGGGACTTTAAAGTTTCTAGGAGGAACTGGAACAGCAGTAACATTATGGCCATTTTTGTCATCAATGTCTCCTTCTTCGGAAGCTAAAGCTTCAGGAGCACCTGTAAAAGTTGATATTAGTGAATTAAAAAATGGCGAAAAAATTGACTTAATATGGAGAAAAAAGCCTATTTGGATTGTAAAAAGGACAGAATCCATGTTAGCTAGCATCAATACTGATGAAAAAAAATATAAGGATGCTATGTCAGAAAACACAGAACAACAGCCAGAATTTGCAAAAAATAAATATAGGTCTTTAAAACCTGAGATTTTAGTTTTAGAGGGAGTTTGTACCCACCTTGGGTGTAATCCGGCATTTCAACTTTCTAAAAATAAATTTTTTTGTGCATGTCACGGTTCATCTTTTGATCTAGCGGGAAAAGTCGAAAATGGAAGTCCAGCTGGGGCAAATTTAAAAGTTCCTCCATATAGATTTCAAGATGAAAACACTATAGTTATTGGAGAGTTACCAAAAATAAGTGAAACTAAAAAAGGTTAGCTAATTTAGTAATGGATGATAAAAATAAATCAACTGGAGTGATAAGCTGGATAGATGAAAGACTGCCTATTTTAAGTTTTATTCGAAACCATTTAACACACTATTACACACCTAAAAATTTTAATTTTTGGTATTTCTTTGGTTCTTTAGCTTTTTTAATTTTATTTATACAGATATTTACAGGTATTTTTTTAGCTATGCATTATAAACCAGATGCAAATTTAGCTTTTGATTCTGTAGAATATATTATGAGAGATGTTAACTTAGGCTGGTTAATTAGATACATGCATTCGACGGGAGCTTCAGCTTTTTTTATAGTTATTTATCTTCATATGTTTAGAGCATTAATGTACGGTTCTTATAAAAACCCAAGAGAATTATTATGGTTATTTGGTGTTTTTATATATATAGCATTAATGGCAGAAGCTTTTATGGGTTATCTGTTGCCATGGGGCCAGATGTCTTATTGGGGTGCTCAAGTAATTATAAATCTTTTTACTACAATACCATTCATAGGACCTGAACTTGGTATTTGGATTAGAGGAGACTTTGCAATATCTGATCCAACTTTAACAAGGTTTTTTGCTTTACATATAGTTGCTGTTCCAATGGTTATCTTATTACTAGTTATATTACACTTATCTGCATTACATACTGTAGGCTCAAATAATCCTGATGGTATTGAAATAAAGAAAAATAAAGATGCCAATGGAATTCCTCTAGATGGTATACCTTTTCACCCTTATTACACTGTAAAAGATTTTGTAGGAATAGGGGTTTTTTTATTTTTATTTGCTTTAATAATATTTTTTATTCCTGAAATGGGAGGATTTTTTTTAGAGCATGCTAATTTTATACCTGCAAATCCTTTAGTTACTCCAGAGCATATTGCGCCAGTTTGGTATTTCACTCCTTTTTATTCAATTTTAAGAGCAATCCCTGATCCAGCATATGGTGCTCTTGCGATGGCTTTATCTATTATAGTTTTATTTTTTTTACCGTGGATAGATAAAAATCCAGTTAAATCGATCAGATACCGAAGTATATTGTTTAAAATAAATCTTTTTGTATTTGTTATTAGCTTTTTAATTTTAGGATATTTAGGAGTTAAGGCGCCAACTCCGTTATACAATGTTTTAGCTTTAAGGTTTAGCGAAATATATTTTATTTTTTTTATTCTATCTTATTTTTATAGCAAGCCAAGAGAAAAGATTTTTAGTTATTCCTTTTCAGGAATTTTGATTATTTTAATAGTAATATACGATTTAATGAGAGTTGATAGTAATAATTACATATCAATTTTAATAAGTCTTTTAATTATATGTATATTTGTAGCTTTTATGACACTTTCTCCTATTTATACGAATCTTAATCGGGAAAAAGAAGTACCTAATAGGTTGACACCATGATGATTAAAAAAATAATTTTTTTTTTAATATTATTATTAAGTATTAATTTTTCATATGCAGCTGAAGAAAAAAATGAACTGCTTTTAAAATATAAAGCTGATAATAATATTAATAATAAAGCCTCTTTACAAAGAGGGGCAAAATATTTTGTTAATTATTGTAGTGGGTGTCATTCTTTAAAATACATGAGAATTAAAACGCTAGCTAGTGATTTAGGAATAGACGAAGAATCTTTTTTGATGAATTTAAATTTTTCTGATAAAAAAATTGGAGAAACAATGACAATAGCAATGAATTCTTCAGATGCAGCAGAATGGTTTGAAGCTATTCCACCAGATTTAAGTTTAGTTTCAAGATCAAAAGGCCAAGATTATGTTTTTTCTTTATTAAATACTTATTACATTGATGATGCTAAAAGTACCGGTTTTAACAATTTGACCTATCCTAATACTGTAATGCCACATGTTTTAGTATCTCTTCAAGGAGAACAAAATGTTAAAATAGATAAAGAAAATAATCCACTTGGGTTTGAAATTCTTTCTAAAGGAACTTTGAATAAAAAAGAATACATAGAGCTAACTAATGATATTAATAATTTCTTAGTATATGTATCGGAACCAGCGAAACTAAAAAGACAATCAATAGGGGTTTGGGTTCTTATATTTTTATTTATTTTTTCGATAGTTGCTTATTATACTAAGAAAGAATACTGGAATGATGTAAAATAATAGATAAAAATTAAAGGCAAATAAATATGCATACCATGACACTTTACTCAGATCCATGTAGCGCCCAATCTCACAGGGTGAGAATAGTTTTAGGAGAGAAAGATTTAACATTTAACGTTGTAAATGTGTATGACGGGGAAAAAAATGAAGATCTTATGACTCTAAACCCAAATTATCTAACACCAACCTTTGTTGATAGAAATTTAGTTTTATATGAGCCTAAAATAATAATGGAGTATCTCGATGAAAGATTTCCTCACCCACCGTTAATGCCAGTTGATCCTGTAGTCAGAGCTAAAACAAGAATGGTGTTACATTACATAGAAAAAGACCTATATGGATTGTTAGATGATATAAAACTAAATAATGAAAAAAAATCAAATTTTGCTAAAAAAAAATTGAAAGAAAATCTTATGTTTTCTATAGATTTTATTCAAGGTAATAAATATTTTTTAAGTAATGATTTTAGTATCGTTGATTGTAGCATGGCTCCAATATTATGGCGACTTCCAGAATATGGTATAGATTTACTCGAAAAAGAATCTAGTATACTTTTAAAATATGCAGCAAGAGTATTTCAAAGAAATTCTTTTTTTGAAAATTTATCAGAGCAAGAGGAAGAAATAAGAAATAATTATTTTAAATAGATTTATTAGGATTTAAAATATTTTTAGGATCAAATTGATTTTTAATATTTCTCATAAGAGTTAAAGTCTCTTTATTAATTTCTTTTATCAAATAATTTTTTTTGATAATCCCTATACCATGCTCACCACTAATCGTTCCTTCTAGATTTAATACTAGATCAAATATTTTATCTAAGCAATTAGTGGCATTAATTGATTCTTTTTCTTCTTTGGTTTTAAATAAAAGATTTACATGTATATTTCCGTTTCCAGCATGTCCAAAATTAACTATTTTGATATTATATTTTTTTGATAACAATTCAAGCTTGTAAAAAAGCTCTGCTAGATTTGAAATTGGAACTACAATATCTTCGTTTATTTTATAACCACCGATTTTTCTCAAGGCTGGAGATAAAGATTTTCTTGCTGCCCATAATTTTTCTACTTCTTCTGCATCGTTTGCTATATTAATCTTAAAATATTTAGTTTTTTTTATAATACTTATAATGGCATTTAATATTAATTCAATATACTTATTATCTCCATCTATTTCTAAAAGAATAGCCGCTCTTGCATTTGAATCATAATGATTTTTTTTTATTTCGTTAATTAATTTTATAGATTCGTAATCTACAAATTCTAATTTGTATGGTGTTATAGGTTGAGTCATTAAATTTATAATTGTCTCTACTGCATGGGAAATATTTTCGAATACAATTTCTATTGTTTTTATAGTATTATGAATAGGAAGAATTTTTAAAGTTGCTTCTGTTAGTACTCCTAATGTTCCTTCAGAACCTACAAATAGTCTTGTTAAGTCTAAACCTACAACACCTTTTGAAGTTTTGACCCCAGCTTTATGTATTTCACCAGTACCAGATATAAATTCTAAGCCTAGAATATTATCTCGTGGTGTTCCGTATTTTATAGCGCGAGGTCCTGCGCTATTATTTGCAATATTACCACCTATTGTAGAGTATTCTTGACTAGAAGGATCTGGAGGCCAAAAAAATTTTTTTTCATAAAGCAAATCTTGCAAAACTTTATTTATTACTCCTGGTTCTACAATTGCAATTCTATTATTTATATCAATACTTAAAATTTTATTCATTTTTTCTAGTGACAAGACAATTGAATTATCTGTTGGTACTGATCCACCTGTATTACCTGTGCCTCTTCCTCTAGTAGAAATACAAATAGAATTTTCATAGCAATATGAAATGATATCTTTTATTTGAATTTTATTATTAACAAATAATACGCAATCAGGTGTTACATGAATTTTACTATTATCATATCCATATGACCAACAATCACCTGGCTCATAAAAAACAAAATTATCAGGCAATAGCTTTTTAAAGTACTTTATATGTTTTTTTTCAATCATTTATTTAAAAAGTATACTCTTACTTGTTATGAATATTAGTTATCATTTTCTTATTTTTTATATTGCATCCATATAGAATTATACTTAATATGAATATATTTAATTGATAAAAATAATTTCTCATAATAGGTTTAAAAATTTTGCAAAATACTAACAAAATAAAAAATAATTTATACGGTACATTATATGTTGTTGCAACACCAATTGGTAATATAAATGATATAACTTTTAGGGCTGTAGATATATTATCAAAAGTTGATATTATCGCAACAGAGGACACAAGAAGTAGCAAAAAAATATTAAATTTTTATGGTATTAATACAAAACAGATAAGTTACCATAAGCATAATGAGTTAGAGCGAACTAATTATTTAATTGATATTCTTAAAAATGGAAAAAGTGTTGCGCTTGTGTCTGATGCAGGAACGCCAGGGATATCAGATCCTGGAGATGTTATAATTTCTAGTGCTTATAAAGAAAATATTAAAGTTTCTCCAATTCCAGGTGTTTCCTCGGTTATATCAGCTCTTAGCGTAAGCGGAAAAGCGTCAAATAATTTTAAATTTATTGGTTTTTTGCCAAAGAAAATAATGCAAAAAATTGATATCTTGAAAAAAAATAGCAATAGTGATTTTTCTTTAATTTTTTTTGAATCACCAAATAGAGTATTAAAAACTCTAGATAATTTAAAGATAATATATGAAGGAACAAAAATTATAATTATTGCTAGAGAAATTACAAAAATGTATGAAGATATAAATATTAATTCAATAGATAATTTAATCACATACTATCAAGAGAATAATAATGAAAAATTAAGAGGTGAGTTTGTATTTATAATTCCTAAAGCTGAAGCAGTAAAAAATTTTACCAAAGATTATGAAATAAAAGATTTTATTAATATGTTATTAAAAAATAATATTTCGTATAATGTTGCAATAAAAATCACATGTAACCATTTTGAATTAAAAAAAAATCAAATATACGATAAGTATATCAGTCTTGCAAAGTATTAATTTTTATTATCTAATTGAAGAGAGTCGACTGTGTAATCGCTTTGTTAAAACAAAGAGGAAAGTCTGGGCTCCGCAGAGTAGAGTGCCAGGTAATACCTGGGAAGTGTGAACTTACGGATAGTGCAACAGAAAAAATACCGCAATGTAAATTGTAAGGGTGAAATGGTGAGGTAAGAGCTCACCGCAGTAATAGTAATACTACTGGCAATGTAAACCCCGCTCGGAGCAAGGCTAAATAAAAAAGATATAGTGTTACTCGCACTTTTTTTGGGTAGGCCGCTAGATATGTTTGGTGACAAACATACAAGATTAATGATTACATTCAACAGAACCCAGCTTATAGGTCGACTCACTTTTAATATATCTCTTATCACTTAATGTTAGTTATTAAGTAGAGTTTCTATATCTATGATTTAATATTATTTCTTATAAGATTTATGTATGTAAGTTATTGACATATATAGAAAAATATTGACATTCTAACGTATTTTATAGCATTATAATGGTTATTAGTGGAAAATTGTGGAATTAAAGAAATGTTTAAGGGTATTAGTAGTTTAAGTATAGATGCCAAGGGAAGAGCTTCTATGCCACAGAGGTATAGAGCAGTTTTTTGTTTAGAACAAAAATCTAAGTTAATTATTACGGCCGATAGAGATAAATGTTTATTAATATATACGCTTAGTAATTGGGGCTTAATAGAGCAAAAACTATCTAATCTTCCTTCCTACAATAAAGATGCAAGATTTATTCAAAGACTATTAATAGGATATGCTACAGAAACAGAAATTGACATTCAAGGAAGATTCATGATTCCAAATCCTTTAAGAGAATATGCACATATTCAAAAAAAAGTTATTTTACTTGGTCAAGGTAATAAGTTTGAGTTATGGTCAGAAAATATATGGAATAAAAATATTAAGACATGGTTGAGTAATTCTTGTGATGACGAATCAAATAATTCATCATTAAATGACTTGAAACTATAGGATATATATGAATTACACACATAACCCAGTTATGCTTAATAAATCTATAGAAAGTTTAAACGTTATTAATGATGGAGTGTATGTTGATTGCACATTTGGAAGAGGTGGTCATTCAAAACATATATTAGAAAAAATTGGAAGCAATGGAAAGCTTATCGCTATTGATAAAGATGAGGATGCAGAAAAGCATGCGCAAGATTATTTTATAAATGATAGTAGATTTATATTTGTTAGAAGTAATTTTAGTAATATCGAGTCAATAGTTGAAAAATACATACCAGAAAAAAAAGTAAATGGAATATTGTTAGATCTTGGTGTTTCATCGCCACAATTAGAAAATGCAGAAAGAGGTTTTAGTTTTATGAAAGCAGGTCCTTTAGACATGAGGATGGATAGAACTACTATAATGACTGCATTAATATGGATGCAAGAAGCTGAGTTACAAGATATCAGCAGAGTTCTAAAATTATATGGCGAAGAAAGATATTCTAACAAAATTGCTGAAGCTATAAAAAAAGCTGTAAGCGAAAATTTATTAAAAACTACTACAGATTTGTCGGAATTGATAAAAAAATGTTATCCAAAAAAAGAAAGGTATAAAAAAAATCCTGCAACTAAGAGCTTTCAAGCAATTAGAATTTATATAAATAATGAGCTAAAAGAACTTGAGAAGGTTCTTGAAGACTCTTTAAAGCTAATCACAGAAGGTGGTCGTTTAGTTGTTATTAGCTTTCATTCATTAGAGGATAGAATAGTAAAAAATTTTATAAATAAAAATTCTATGATAAAAAATATACCTAGTAAATTACCAGTAAGAAATTTAAATATAAAATTAAATTTTAAAAAAATAAATATTGCTCTTAAAGCATCAGATGAGGAAATTGCAGAAAATAAAAGAGCAAGAAGTGCAAGACTTAGAGTGGCAGAGAAAATATGAGTAATTTTAAGATTTATACTATTATTTTTATGATAATTATAAATATAACTTTATCATTTTTAGTAGTATGGACTGAACATTTGACGAGAGTGCAGTATAGAAAATTACAACTTCACTCTAATTTAAAAAACGATTTAAAAACTGAGTGGAAAAAAATAAGAGTAAATCAAGATTTGTACGCTTCTTTTGGAAAAATAGAAAGAGATGCTAAAAATATTTTAAATATGTCTAAACCTAATAATGTTGAGTATATCAGTCTTAATGATTAATTATTTTAAGAATAAAAAAAGAATAGACTATATTGTATTTTTTATAATTATAGGAGTTATTATTATTTTAATGAGAAGTTTTCAATTGCAATATACAGATAATGAAAAATATTCAAATAAAATAGAAGGTATTGAAATAAAGCATCATATTATTAGAACAACCAGAGGATCTATATTAGATAGAAATAATATTATTTTAGCTGAAAGTATTCTTATGGATACAGTAATTCTATCTGATACAAAAGAATTTTTTTCAAATATTTCTAAAGTTAAAAAATTCTGTTCAATATTAAATATAAACTATGAAGACTTAGTTTATAAGCTTAAAAATAGAGAAAATAAAAAATTTAGCTATATAACTAAAGGAAGATATATTTCTCCAAAAACAAGAGAAGAAATAAAAAAATTAAATTTAAAATCTATATATTTTATTAAAGAATTTAAAAGATATTATCCTGAAGGTGAAATTTTTTCCCCATTAATCGGTATGACAGACATTGATCATATTGGAAAAATGGGGTTGGAAAAATCTTTTAATAAAGAACTGCAAGGTAAAGATGGTAAAAAGTTAGTATTAGTAGATAATAAAGGGAATATTGTTGAGGAGATTAGGCAAGTTTCACTACCCGACGAAGGTAAGCAGTTAAAACTAACAATAGATGCAAGACTTCAGTATATTGCATATCGAGAACTTAAAGAAAAAGTAGATTCTATTAATGCAAAATCTGGTTCAGTTGTAATATTAGATAGTACGACTGGTGAAATATTAGCTAGTGCATCTTACCCCTCTTATGATTTAAATAATAGAAAAACATATGCTCCAGGAAAAGAAAGAAATAGAGTAATTATAGATTCAATAGAGCCAGCATCGACCGCAAAACCATTTTTAATAGCAGCCGCACTTTATTCTAAAAAAATTGATTTAGACGACATTATTAATACTAGTCCTGGTTACTTAATGTATGGTTCAAAAAAATACCAAGATAAAAATGATAATGGAAAACTAACACCAGAAGGAATTTTGGCTTTATCAAGTAATATTGGTAGTATTAAAATTAGCGAAAAATTCGATAAAAAAATCTATTATGATTTTCTTTCTTATGTAGGCGCTGGAAAAATGATAAATTTAAATTTTCCATCTGAATCCAAAGGACAACTTAATGATTATAATACTTGGAGATCATCCGATGTGAGGTCTCACGCCTTAGGTTATGCATTTAAAATGACACCGCTTCAATTAGCTAAGGCTTATAGTGTTATTGCAAATCAAGGATTAGTTATAAATCCTTACATCATAAAAAATAAGATAACTGAAAAATATATAAATCAAAAATATAAAGATAGTTTTTTAAAAATAAGAAATATGCTTAGAAGTGTTGTTGAAACAGGAACAGCTAAAAAAGCACAAATAACAGGATATACAGTAGGAGGTAAAACTGGAACAGCTAAAGTGTATATAGGGGGAAGTTCAAAATTTAAATATAGTGATCAAGAACATGCTTCATTATTTGCAGGAATTGTTCCAGTTACAAAGCCAAAGCTAGTTATTGTAGTTGTAATAAATAATGAACCAAAAAAAACTATGCAATACGGAGGCGAGGTTGCAGCTCCAGTATTTCAAAGAGTAGGAGTTGATGCTTTAAGAATTTTAAATGTAACACCAGATAATATTTCTGGCATTGAA
The DNA here is from genome assembly GCA_964203715.1 of Gammaproteobacteria bacterium. Taxonomy (GTDB): domain Bacteria; phylum Pseudomonadota; class Gammaproteobacteria; order Poriferisulfidales. The sequence goes on along the minus strand of CAXNNI010000001.1, from coordinate 3,135 downwards.
AATAATTTTTTAACAAAATCTTTAAATAATGATAATTATTTTTAACAACAATAAGGGAGAGTAAAATGTCTTTTGAACTAATAGATAATAAAGATCAGAAAGCTAATATTAAAGTTGTTGGAGTTGGTGGTTGTGGAAATAATGCTATAGAATATATGATAAAAAATAAGGTTGAAGGCGTTGAGTTTATATGTATAAACACAGACGCCCAAGATTTAAAATATAATCCAGTTTCAGATAACAATAAATTCAATATAGGTCAAAATATTACTAGAGGCTTGGGAGCTGGAGCAAATCCTGATGTAGGTAGACAGGCAGCAATTGAAGATAGAGATAAATTAAAAGATGTAATTGGAAATTGTGACATGCTATTTATTACAGCTGGTATGGGTGGGGGAACTGGAACAGGAGCATCGACAGTTATAGCAGAAATAGCTAGAGAATTAGGTATTTTAACAGTTGCTGTAGTAACTAAACCTTGGGCATTTGAAGGTAAAAAAAGAATGTCAAATGCTAAAGAAGGTATTGAAGAGCTTAGAGGCAAAGTTGATTCATTAATTATTATACCAAATGACAAGCTATTAAATGATGATGAAATGCCACTTACAGAACAAAAAAATCAATCGAATGCAGTCTTAGAAAGAGCAGTTAGGGGTATTGCTGAATTAATAACAAAACCAGGAGAAATAAATTTGGATTTTGCAGATGTTAAAAGTGTTATGTCATGTGCTGGATCAACAATGATGGGAAGTGGTATGGGTTTAGGAGTTGATCGTGCTGAAGATGCAGTAATGCAAGCAATAGCTAGCCCACTTTTAGAAAGCGTTGATATTAAAAATGCAAAACAGTTATTAATCAATATCTCATCTAATGGAAGTTTAACTACAGGAGAGATTAAAATTATTGGCGGACACATAGGTAGTTTATTAGATTCAGAAGATCCTAATGCTAATGTAATACTAGGCACTACTATTGATGAATCATTGGAAAGTAGTATAAAAGTAACGGTTGTAGCAACAGGAATGGATAACAATATAGGATTAGAAGCAAAAAAATCAATAAAAGAAATAAAAGTAGACCCATATTACAAATTAAAAAATTTCAAGGAAAAAATAATTTCAGTTAATGAATTAGAAAAGACAAAAACAATTCAAGAAAAATTTGAATTTGATGATAAACAAGCTGACTATGAATTTTTTATAGAGGAGCCAATAGAAGTAAATAATGATTTAAGTAATTATGATAAGCAATATGAATATGCAAAAAATATCCAGACTGGAGAAAAAGAAAGAAAACATATAGTAAAAGGAAAAAAAAGTGAAGAAAAAAATAATATTAATGAAGCGATAGATTATGATTATTTAGACATACCGGCTTTTTTAAGAAAACAAGCTGATTAAATGTAATTCAATTAAATATAGTTAAGGAGATAAAAATGAAGGGTATAAATTTTTACTGGTTGATTTTTTTGAGTTTTTCATTATTACATGGTTGTAATACTATAGACGGAATAGGAAGAGATATTTCAGCAGGAGCAGAATGGGTAAGCGAGACTGCAAATGCTAAAAAATAATTTTTTTATATATATATTATGAAACTAAAAGATCTTATAAGAGATAAGATTTTTTCAGATTGCACACTAGACATAAAAGGTTTAACTGAAGATAGTAGAGAAGTTAAAAAAGACTATATTTTTTTTTTAAAGATATCTACAGATTTAAAAGAAAAATTTATCTTAGAAGCAATTAAAAATGGTTCAAAATTAATCATATATAGAAAAAATAATATTTTAGATACCAATAAATATAAGAACCAGGCTATTTTTTATAGAGTTGATAGTATCGATAATTATATGTTAAAAGTTTCTGAAAAATTTTATGCGTGTAATAAAAATTTAATAAAAATATATGGTGTAACAGGCACAAATGGAAAAACCACTGTAACTCAGTTTATAGCGCAACTTTTAAATCAAGAAAAAAAAAAATGTGGTATTATAGGAACAATAGGCAATGGTATTTATCCAAACTTAAAGTATGAGGGTTTAACAACTCCAAATATTATTAACATAAATAAATACATAAAAAAATTTTCTGATAAAGATGTTCAAAATGTAGCTATGGAAGTATCTTCTCATGCTATTAGTCAAAAAAGAGTTCATGGCTTAAATTTTGATACTGTTATATTTACTAATTTATCTCAAGATCATCTAGATTATCATAAAAGTATGAAAGTTTACTTTCGTGAGAAATTTAAGTTATTTTCTGAGTATAAAAATAAAAAAAAAGTAATATGTATTGATTGTGTTTATGGAAAAAAAATTGCAAGAAATTTTTTTAACGACAAAAATTTAGTCACTGTCTCTTTAAAAAATAGTGATGCTGATTTTTATGCAGATCATATAAAGTATAATGAAAGTGGATTAATATTTAAAATCCAATCAAAATTTGGCTCAAGAGAAGTTTTATTAAATTTGTATGGGAACTTTACGATAATAAATATATTGTTATCATTAGCAGCTATAACATGTAGTAAAAAAACATACAATACTCATATAGATAACATACTGAAAATTTCTCAAGCAAAAGGAAGGATGAATATACTTAAAAAAAATGGATACCCATTAGTATTTATAGACTATGCTCATACGCCGGGTGCAATAAAAAATGTTCTTCTTTCTGTAAAAAAGCATTTTCCGAATAAGCAAGTTATTACAGTATTTGGATGTGGAGGAGAAAGAGATAGAAATAAAAGAAAAAAAATGGGCGAGATAGTGAATAAATATTCAGATGAAATTATTATCACAAATGATAATCCTAGAGGTGAAACTCCAATAAATATAGCAAAAGACATTAAAACTGGTATAAGCGTAATTGAGAAATGTAGGACTATTCTTGATAGAAGACGAGCAATTAAAAAAGCTATATCAAAAAAAAATTCTAATAAATTAGTTTTAATATTAGGAAAAGGGCATGAACAAATACAGCTTTTAAAAAATAAAACTATTAATATAAGTGATGAATTTGAGGTTAAAAAAATTTTTTCATGAATAAATATTATTTATCGGATTTAGCAAAATATATAAACGGAGAATTATACGGAGAAGATAGACAAGTTTCTAATGTATCTATAGACTCA